>CAJOQT010000071.1 GCA_905236875.1 uncultured Prevotella sp.
ACTCCCCGAGGCCAAAGGCCGATAACTCCCCTTAACTCCCTTTAACTCCACAAGGTCTTTGCAAGCAAAGCGGCAAAGCCGAGCGGAGCAAATGCGAAACTAAAATCATAAAATAAAAAAAGAGAAACTCACGTTTCTCATTCAGTACCCCGACCGAGAATCGAACTCGGAACTAAGCTTTAGGAGAGCCTTGTTATATCCATTTAACTATCAGGGCTACTTGTTTTGTGGTGAAAGGCTGCGATTAAGCGAGGGCAGTGATGTTAGCATCGATTCTTGCGTCTCTTCGGTAGCAAGCGACCAGAGGCCGGGCGGCCAAGCGTGAGCAGGCTCGCAGGCTTTCTGCCTGCAAAGGTACGAAAAAAATGATAGAATAAAAAATAAAAGAATAAAAATTCTATCCCATTCATCAAATAAAGTAGGATAGCGTCGGATAAATCGGGAAAAAACATAAATAATTTGTGTTTTTTTTGCCAGTTCATTAAACCTCGGGGAATCTTTTGCGTCAAATATAAGTTATGCAAAAAACTATACTGACTTTTTTATTGTCGCTATGTACTATTGTAGCGAGTTGGGCGCAGGGTACCGTTCGTGGTCATGTGGTCGAAAAACAAACAAGTGATGCCTTGGAGTTTGCTAATGTTCGCGTGTTGCAGGGCACGAAGTTTATCAAAGGTGCAATCACTGACAGTGAGGGTGCGTTCAATATCACGGGGCTCGGCTATGGCAGCTATACGCTCCAGGTGACATCTATTGGCTTTAAGGATGTGACCAAAGAGTTCACGCTGTCGAAGGAGAACAACCGTGTGACGTTTACCTCCATCTACATGGCCGAGGATGCACAGAGTATCGGTGAGGTAGAGGTACGCGGACAGCGTTCGCAGATGAAGCTGGAGGTTGACCGTAAGGTGTTTACGGTTGATCAGGTGTTGGCGGCTGCCGGCGGCTCTGCCAGTGAGTTGTTGGAGAATATCCCCTCGATTGAGGTAACCACTGACGGTGAGATCTCACTGCGTGGCAACTCCAGCGTGGAGGTGTGGATCAACGGCAAGGCCAGCGGACTGACCAGCGACAACCGCTACGAGGTGTTGCAGCAGATTCCTGCGGAGAGCATTGAGAAGATCGAGGTGATAGACAATCCTTCGGCCAAGTACTCGCCCGAAGGGTCGGCAGGTATCATTAATATTGTGCTGAAACGTGACCGCATGGCTGGCTACTATGGATCGGTGAGGGGTGGCATGAACACACGCGGCGGCTGGAACACGGGTGTGAACTTCAACTATACCAGCGGCATTTTCGATGCATACGCCAATATTGGCTACCGTCACCGCAAAGGCAAGGGCGGCAGCCTGAGCGAACAGCAGTACCTGAACACGAATACCTACCAGAACTATGAGGGTGAGAGTGAGAACGGTGGCGGAAGCCTCTTCTCACGAGCAGGACTGACCTGGCACATGACACGTAAGGATGACCTGTCATTGACGGGTATGATGATGAACGGCAAACGTGACAACAGCAGTACGACCCCTTACCACTACGGCACCATAGGCGCTCCGCAGGACACCTACCAGCAGCTGCGCTACAACAGTTCTAAAGGCGACAACCACATGTATAACGTGGAACTGGACTACCAGCACAACTTCTCTGACACGCATAAACTGGACTTCAACGTGTCGTTCGGACGCTGGAAGAGCGACAACGACAACTACTATCAGGACTCTATCTTCTTCATGGATGGCGTGACACCCACGCAATATGCCTATCAGTATCGTCCGTCGTATGTGAACAACCGCTCATGGGAAGCCAGGCTGGACTACGAGAACCAGATAACAGAGAACTTCAAACTGGAGGCCGGTTACGAGGGACGTTTCTCGCATGAGAACACACCGCAGGAGAGTTGGATAGACAACACCAGCTGGAGCGGCGGCAACATGAAGTTGGACGAGGCATACTACAACCGATTCATCTACGACATGGACGTACATGCCCTCTATGCCACAGTGAATGCCAAGCTGTGGGGACGGCTGGGCGTGATGGCAGGTCTGCGCGGAGAGTACTGGAAGGTGTTTACAGAGAGCTATTCGTACGAGCAGGAGCACAACCCTGCCCTGCGTGACGAGCCGTTCAAGAAGGACTATTTCCAGCTGTTCCCCTCGCTTTTCCTGAATTATGAATTGACAGAGACCTCACAGCTGCAGCTGAACTATACACGAAGGCTGCGCCGTCCGTGGGGCGGACAGCTCAATTCGTTCAAGAATACCAGTGACGCATCGATGATTCAGTTTGGTAACCCGTTGCTGACGCCGGAATATACCCATTCCTTCTCGCTGAACTACCTGAAGACATGGGACAAGCACACCTTGAGCATCTCAACCTACTACCGTCCCACCACCGACGTGATACAGCGCATCCGCTGGCAAAGCACGACAGACGGAATGATGTACATGACCAGTGAGAATCTGGCCAAGCGACAGAATGCCGGTGTCGAGATTATCGGCAAGAACTCACTCTGGCGTGTGCTCGACCTGACGACGACGCTCAACGGCTACTACTCGAAGCTGGATGACTTCTCATACGTCATCGATGGACAGACGGTGACTGGCGAGGGGCAGGAGAACTTCTCTTGGAACGCCCGCATTCTGGCTTCGCTCATGCTGCCCTATGACATCTCCATCCAGACAACGGGTAACCTGCGCTCGCGTGGCGTCATCACCCAGGGTTATCGTCGCAGTAACGCTTCCATGGACATCGGTTTGCGCAAGACCTTCTTCAACAAACAGTTAGCGTTAGCCATCAACTGGCGCGATGTCTTTGGCTCACGCCACTGGGAGAACTATACGTCGAGTGACACCTTCTGGCGTCACCAGAAGAACTGGCGCAAGCCCGCCGTCAATATCCAGTTGACGTGGAATTTCGGAAATATGGGTACAAAGAAACGTACTGACGATCAAGACGGTCAGGGCGGTTCTGAGGAGGTGACGCCAACTTACGACAATGTGGGTGGTGGTGATTTCTAAATGTATAAGACAATGTCAGCTGTGCGTAAATCCTAAGGTCAGCACGCTGAACCGGATGCCAGGTGCCTGACGAAGGGCTGAACCGCAGGCAATAATGGTGGCTCCTGTCGTGGTGACATCATCGACAAGGAGAACGTGTTTGTTTGTGAGTTGTGCTGCGTTGGCAGCTTTGAACTGCTGTTCTACATTTTTCAGACGTTCCCAACGGTCCAGTTGTGTCTGGCTTTGCTGGAAGTGTAAACGAATAACGGCATCCTCTACCACGGGGATGCCTGTTTCTTTGTTGATGCCCCGTGCTATCATCGTACTCTGGTTATAGCCTCGCTTTTGCTGGCGTTGCCGTGCCAGTGGTATAGGTACGATGGCATCGATGCCGTCGAAGAATCCGCTCTCCGCAATTTCCCTTGTCATAGCCTGTCCCATAGCTATGCCGATTTCAGGCTGGTTGTGGTACTTCAGGTCGTAGATGATGTTGCTGGTCTTCGTATGTGACGCAAAGTAAAACCAGGCGGTGGCTCGTTCCAGGGGCAAGAGTCCCCAAAACAGCTGTGCCATGATGTTCTCTTCTGCCTTGAGGTGGAAATTGGTGCGTGGCAGCTCATTGCTGCATGTCTGACAGATGAACTCCTCGTCTGCGTCGAGTCTCCTTCCGCACATGACGCATGGCCGTGGAGATATCAGGTCAATCAGCTGAGTCCAGATATTCGTCTTCATTTTCTACCTCCATACATTGACGGATAATATCGAACGTAAAGCCCCGACTGACGGCAAAACGGATTAGCTTCTGATTCAACTCATAGTCACTCTGAGCCTTCGTTGAACGCCGCTTCTGTTTCAGCAAAGGCCGTAAGACGTTCAGGTATTCCTCATCGCTGACATCATCAAGTACGCGCTGGCGGATGTCGTCGTCGATATGTTTCTGCCACAATGCCTGTTCCACCTTGCGTCTTCCCCATTTGTTGTAACGGATCTTATCAAGCACAAAGGCTCTTGCGTAGCGTTCATCATCGATGTAACGGTCCTTGAGCAGCCGTTCCATGATACGTGCCTGCGCATCGTCGGCAATCTCCCAGCGGTGCATCTTTTCTGTCATCTCCCACTGACAGTGCTCACCTTGTGCACAGAGTGCCGAAAGGCGTAGGAGAGCTTCCTTCTCACTTATCTGTTTCATTGTCTTGCTCTGATAAATCGTTGTTTCCCAAATTGGTCGTTTTTGATTTCGATGTCGTGGTACGACATCTTGCTTAACATCTCTACTAACTCATTCGCATAGAGTGGATTGATTTCGAAATACAGCCATCCGTTCTCCTTGAGTGCTCTCTGTGCGTAGATGGCAATGCTGCGGTAGAAGAGCAACGGGTCGTTGTCAGGCACGAACAAGGCTTCTTCAGGTTCCCAGTCGAGCACGTTCCGTTCCATCTGCTGTCTTTCATGTTCACAGACGTACGGCGGGTTGCTGACGATGAGGTCCCAGGAGGGACGTCCGTTGTCCGTTGTTCCTCCCCTATCGGGGGAGGTCAGGAGGGGGCTTATAGACAGGACATCCACTTGCTCAAACGTTACTTTTGCGCCCAGTCGTTTGGCATTTCTTTGTGCTATATTCAGTGCTTTGCCAGAGATGTCCCATCCTGTCACCTCCACATCTTGGTCTTTGAGGTTGAGAGCTATAGTACAGGCGATGCAGCCACTGCCCGTTCCGATGTCGAGGATACGAGCCTTGTGTGGCGGATACCCTTGTGAATGAGTGACAAGGTCACACAGCCATTGGGTCTCCGGTCTGGGAATGAGAATGCCTGGTTCCACGTAGAACCGCCGTTCGCAAAACTCCGCTTCGCCCAGCACATACTGCACAGGCTCTCCCTGCTCCAGCCGATGGGCCAGCTGTTCCAGCTCCTCTTGTGGCAGGTCAGCATCACGTTCCATCAACAGGTCGCTCAAGGTCAGTCCGTAGCGAATCTCAAACACCATACGTGCTATAGCCTTCGCCTCGTCATTGTCATACAGCGGCACCAGCCGCTGCCAAAGTTTTCTGTAAGCGTTCATCGTTTTGTTCATTGTCAGCGGGTGAACCGCAGGACCACACACTGTTGTCCGTTGTCAGCGCAGCTTTTGGGGTACAAATGTAATTAAAATACGTTACGTCTCCAAACTTTTCCTCTGATTTTGTCGTGAATATCATACAAATTGCGTATTTTTGCAACATCATTTGATAATAATATGAAAAGAAACATCCTTATTCTTATGGCAGCAATAGCAACGACAGCCGCTACTGCACAAAGCATTCAGTATCCAAAAGCCTTCAAAGACGGCACAGTAGATAACTATTTCGGCACTATGGTCGCTGACCCCTACCGCTGGTTGGAAAACGACACCAGCACCCAAACGGCAGCTTGGGTGGAGGCCGAGAACAGGGTGACCAACGCCTATCTGCAAAAGATACCCTTCCGACAGAAACTGCTGAAGCGTCTGACGGAGTTGGCTAACTACGAAAAGATTGGCGCTCCAATCAAACGTTACGGCAAATGGTACTTCTATAAGAACAACGGCCTGCAAAACCAGAGCGTGTTGTATGTGATGGATGAATTGGGCAGTACGCCGCGTGTGTTTCTTGATCCGAATACGTTGAGCGACGACGGAACAGTGGCACTGAAAGGCGTCTATTTCTCGCACAATGGCCGTTGGGCGGCTTACAGCATTTCACGATCAGGAAGCGACTGGCAGGAGTTCTATGTCATTGACCTGCAGACGGGTCGTCTGACAGATGACCATATCGTATGGGCCAAGTTCTCTGGTGCTGCCTGGCTGGGCGACGGTTTCTACTACAGTGCATACGATGCTCCAGAGGCAGGCAGGGAGTTCTCTAACGTCAATGAGACACAGAAGATCTACTACCATCGTTTGGGTACACCGCAATCGGACGATGTGCTGTTCTATCAGAATCCCGCCAACCCCAAACGCTTCTACGATGTTGATGTCAATGAGGAGGAGACCGTGATGTACCTCTATGAGAGTGGAGCAGGTTCTGGCAACAACCTCTATGTGCGTGACCTGCGTCAAGCTGGGTCACAGTTCATCCAGATGACCTCCGATATGGACTATTTTTATAGTCCCGTGCTGACTGATGGTGACAAACTCTACATCTATAGCAACTATGGTGCTCCCAAAGGTCATATCATGGTGGCAGACATCCATCGTCCAGGAGTCGGCGACTGGCAGGAGCTGATACCCGAACAGCAGAATGCCATTGGTGACATCAATGTCATTGACCACCGGCTTTTCGTCACCTATCAGCAGGATGCCTCTGACCATGCATACATCTATGGACTTGACGGACGGCTCCAGCATGAGGTACGTCTGCCATCGGTGGGCAGCGTAGGATTTGCCGGTGATAAAAAAGAGCCAGAATGCTTCTATACCTTCACTTCGTTCACACAGCCTGGAACCATTTATCGTTATGATATAGACCGTAATGAAAGTACGCTCTACTCGGCTCCCCAGATTAAGTTCCGTCAGGATGACTATACCAGTTGCCAAGTGTTCTTCCAGAGTAAAGACGGTACACGCATACCTATGTTCCTAACCTACAAGAAGGGCTTGAAACTGAATGGCAAGAACCCCGTCTATCTCTATGGATATGGAGGTTTCAATGTCCCACTGCCCCCCAACTTCTCCGCCTTGCGTATTCCGTTCCTGGAGAGTGGCGGCATCTATGCTCAGGTCAACTTGCGTGGCGGAAGCGAGTATGGCGAGGAGTGGCATCTGGCTGGTACGAAGATGAACAAACAGAATGTCTTTGATGACTTCATCGGTGCTGCCGAATGGCTCATCAGCCAGGGATACACGTCCAGTGAGAAGCTTGCCATCGTAGGCGGTTCTAACGGGGGATTGCTCGTTGGAGCCTGTATGACACAGCGTCCAGAACTCTTCCGTGTGGCAATCCCTGAGGTGGGGGTGATGGACATGCTGCGCTACCATAAGTTCACCATTGGCTGGAACTGGGCGTCAGACTACGGCACCAGCGAGGATTCACGTGAGATGTTTGAGTATCTGTATGGCTACTCTCCGCTCCACAACCTGAAGCCTGGCACGGCCTATCCTGCCACACTGGTCACCACAGCCGACCACGACGATCGTGTGGTGCCCGCTCATTCTTTCAAGTTTGCTGCAACGCTACAGGAGTGTCACCAGGGCTCCAACCCCGTGCTGATCCGTGTCGACACCAAGGCTGGTCACGGTGGCGGCAAACCTCTTGCCAAAGTGTTGGAGGAACAGGCCGACATCTATGGCTTCATTATGTATAACATGGGTATGAAATTGAGAAATTGAGACGATGAAAAAGAACGTATTATTACAAACCCAGCTTCTGTTAGGAATAATGGCTTTGACGGTAGTCCTGACAGGCTGTCAGAAAACAATGGATATGGAACAGCAGATAGATGAACTCTACAACAAGATGCCGCAAGAAGAGCGCATCGCACAGTTACGAAGCATGTATATGGACGAGCTCTTCGACGAGCAGGGTAACCTCGATACGGTCAAGTGTAAGGAACTGATACCCTACGGTATTGGCCACTTCTCGCAGTTCTGTCTGCAGCAGCCGAGGGAACCGAATGAGCTTCGTGACCGTGTGGCAGCTGTTCAGGACTGGCTGATGCACCATACACCCAATGGCATCCCTGCTTTGATGCATGAGGAAGTGCTCTCTGGCATAAACACAGTGGGATCAACCATCTATCCACAGCAGATAGGACAAGCCTGTTCGTTCAACACAGAACTGGCAGAGCTGAAGACTCGTCAGACCAGCACTGCCTTGCGTAAGATGGGTGGCATACTGGCACTCTCACCAATGGTTGATGTCTGTCGTATTCCTTCGTTCAACCGCTTGGAAGAGTCGTATGGCGAGGATGGCTATCTGTCGGCAGCAATGGGTTCGGCATTCGTTCGCGGACTACAGCAGGACGACCTGAAGAAGGGTGTCATGGCCTGCTCGAAGCATTATCTTGGCTATGGCGGTGGAGGAGAAACCGAAGAGAAAGAAATGATGGAGGAAATCCTGTTGCCCCATGAGGCGATGATTCGTCTGGCAGGCAGCAAATGCGTCATGCCAGGATACCATGAGGTGCATGGCACGAAGTGCGTGGCAAACAGCGAGATTCTGCGTGATATTCTGCGCGACTATCTTGGCTTCGACGGTATGGTGGTGAGCGACTACACTGCCATTGACCAGTTGCCTGATTTGGAGGATTCCATTCAAAAGGCTGCTACAGCCATCAATGGCGGCAACGATGTCGATTTCCCCTTTGGTGCTAACTATCAGTATCTGCAGGTAGCCATCGACAAAGGACTGGTGAAACCCGAAATACTGGAGCGTGCCGTAAAGAACGTGCTCCGACAGAAATTCCGTGCAGGACTTTTTGACAAGGATGCCTATCTTTATAGTTCCGGGAAAATCGTCCTTGATACTCCTGAGGAACGTAAGACCGCCTACGACATTGCCACCCAGTCGGTGGTATTGCTGGAAAACAATGGCGTGTTGCCGCTGAAAGACGTGAAGAACATCCTTCTCACTGGTCCCAACGCCAATTCTATCTGGGCCATGTGTGGTGACTATACTTACCCAGCTATGTCCTATTTCTGGAAGATGAAGGAGGACGTTCCTGACAATCCCCATATTGTGAAACTGCTGGAGGGCATGAAAGACCGCAAACCGGAAGGTGTCAACCTGTTGTACTCACGTGGCTGTGACTGGACAGAAGACATTGAGACCAAATATGGCGAAATGGGTGATGCACGTGCATGGGAATATTATCTCCTGCACCGCAAGGTGGATTCTGGCGAGAAGGCCGACAAGGCAGAAGCCCTTCGCCTGGCCAGTCAGAGTGATGTCATCGTGGCTGCTGTTGGTGAGAACGTCATGCTTTGTGGCGAGAACCGTGACCGTCAGAGTCTCCGTCTGCCTGGCAAACAGGAGCAGTTTGTCGAGGAGCTTATCAAGACGGGCAAACCTGTGGTGCTGGTCATCTTTGGTGGTCGGGCACAGGTGGTGTCAGGTCTTGCCGAACGCTGTGCCGCCGTCATCCAGGCCTGGTACCCTGGCGAGGAAGGCGGTCATGCCGTAGCCGACATCCTCTATGGCAATGTTTCGCCGTCAGCCAAGCTCTCTGTCAGCTATCCCAATACAGAACTTAACGAGCCTGTCTGCTACAACCAATTGCAAGATGGTCAATTGTCAAATAGTCAGATATCCTGGCCTTTCGGCTATGGCTTAAGCTATACGACATTTGAATACAGCAACCTGAAGACAGACAAAGCTGTTTCGACAGCCGACCAAAGTATCAAACTGTCGTTTGAGGTGAAGAATACTGGAAAAATGGAAGCCGACGAGGTGGCGCAAGTCTATCTCTCGCCTACCACAGAAAACCAGCAGATACGTTCTATTCAGCTGCAGGGCTTTGCCCGCGTGTCGCTGAAGCCTGGCGAGAGCAAGACCGTCCGTGTCACACTCTACACAGAACAGTTTGGATTCTACAGTAATGATGGTCATCGCCAATGGAACATCTGTCCTGGTGATTTCCTAATCAAGGTAGGAAGCTCATCTGCCGATATCAAACTTCAGGAAACTGTGACCTTAAAAGGCGATGTTGTCAACAAACCGTTGAGAGAACATTACTTCTCATTGAGTGTAGCTGAATAGAAACTTATATGCACCTTTAACCTTCGGTTTTAGGTGCTTTCGTTCGGAAAAGAATAGAAAAATTGGTTTTTCTTTTGCATTTCACTCACTTATTCGTACCTTTGCACCGTTAAAAGTGTAATAGCAACATGAGTTCGTTAGAAATCAGAAAGGTTACTGACAAGCAAGGATTAAGGCAGTTTATTCGGTTTTATTATGACCTCTATCGCAGCAGTAAGTATGCTGTGCCGTTTTTGTATTTTGATGAATGGAACACGCTCGACCGCAAAAAGAACCCATCGTTCGAGTGTTGCGATGTCCGGTATTTCATGGCTTGGCGCGATGGCAAGGTGGTGGGGCGAGTGGCTGCTATCATCAATCGCCGTGCCAACGAGCGCTGGAACCGTAAACTGGTACGCTTCGGCTGGTTCGACTTCGTTGATGACCTTGAGGTGTCAAAAGCTTTGCTCCACGCTGTCGAGGAGTGGGGACGCGAACAGGGCATGACGGAGATTGCAGGACCGTTGGGCTTTACCGATATGGACCGTGAAGGAATGCTTGTTGAGGGCTTTGAAGAGCTTTCCACTATGTATGTTAACTACAACTACCCCTACTATCCGCAGCACATGGCGCAAATGGGTGGCTGGCAGAAGGACAACGACTACATGGAGTATCTTGTGAAGGTACCCGAGGTGGTTCCTGACAAGTTCAGCAAGCTGGCGGCAATGATTGAGAAACGCTACAACCTGCATACCCGTAAGTTTACAAGTCGGGAACTGGTGGAGGAGGGCAGAGGCCGTGAGATCTTCCACATGATTAACGACACCTATAAGAATCTGTATGGTTACTCTGAATTGAGTGAACATCAGATAAACCAACTGGTTGATGCTTATATCAAGAAGGCCGACCTGAATCTGGTAACAGGCGTGGAAGATGGCAACGACAACAACAAACTAATAGGTTTTGGCATCACCTTCCCCTCGTTTGCCCGTGCCATGCAGAAGAGTCATAACGGCAGTTTGTGGCCCCTTACCTGGTGGAGGGTCTTACGGGCATTGAAGTGGCATAAGACAGATACGGTAGATCTGTTACTCATTGGGGTACTGCCTGAATACCGTGCCAAAGGAGCCAACGCTCTTATCTTCAATGAGCTCATCCAGCGTTTCCAGGATTATGGCTTCAAGTGGGCAGAAGCGATGCCACAGATGGAGTCGAACCTGGGTGTCCAAAGCCATTGGCAGTACCTTGATTCCAGACAGCACCGCAGGCATCGTTGCTTCTGTAAGGAGATCAAAGATTAAAAAACGTCATTCATAATTCGTAATTCATAAGATGAAATCATTATTATTAGTTCTTTTCTCAACACTTACGTTGAATTCTGTATGTTCATCAACGGCTGTTAAGGAGCAGGATGTTGTGGGCAACGGGCAAGATAGTCAGACTTCAAACCTCAAACCTCAAGCCTCAAATCAACAAGACACCCTCACCATTGCCATGACGGGTGACATCATGATGGGCACCACGTTCCCCAGTAACCAACTGCCTCCAAACGAAGGTCGTGATATTTTCATGGACACTAAGGAGATTACCCTACGTGCCAATCTTGCTGTGGGTAATTTGGAAGGAACCCTTTGTGACGGCGGACAGACCAAGAAGAAACCAGGCCCTAATTGCTATGCTTTCCGTACGCCAACCAGTTTCGGACCGCGTCTGACAGAGGCAGGCTACGATTTTTTGAGTATGGCCAACAACCACTCCAATGACTTTGGAGCCTTTGGTATGGAGTCAACAGAAAAGACCCTCGACGCACTGGGTATCAAGTATGCAGGTGTCAAGGGACGTGTACGTTCTGCTATCGTGGAGCGTGATGGCGTAAAGTATGGCGTGTGTGCCTTTGGTCATAACAGCTATACGCTTAATCATAATGACCTTAACACAGTAAAGTCCATTCTCGATGACCTGCGTCCGAAGTGTGATATCCTTGTCGTTTCATTCCACGGTGGTGCAGAAGGTCGTACCCATACTCATTTACCAAAAGGTCATGAGTTTTTCTTAGGCGAGGATCGTGGCGACCTGCGAACATTCACTCACTTCTGTATTGACAATGGTGCAGACGTGGTTTATGGTCATGGTCCGCATGTGGTACGCTGTGTCGAGGTGTATAAAGGTCATTTCATCGCTTATAGCCTGGGAAATTTTTGTACGCCTTATGGCATGAATCTTGCAGGAGTGACGGGTTATGCCCCAGTCGTAGAAATCAAGATTACAAGTGATGGTAAGTTCGTAGAGGGACAAATCCATTCATTTATCCAGCAGAAAGGTAAAGGACCACGTCGCGATGCTACGAATTCTGTTGCACGGGAGATACGTAACCTCACCCTTTCTGACATTCAGAACAGCGCCATCACCATCAGTGAGACAGGACGTATAACATTGAAATAATTTGACATTCGATTTGAAATCACATTAGATACAGATGAATATTGAAGCATTAATAAGCAAGGCTGCCGGTGAAGCCGTAAAGGCACTCTATGGTATGGAGGCGACGGAGAAGATGCTGCAGCTGCAAAAGACACGTAGTGAATTCGAAGGAAACCTGACGCTTGTGGTGTTCCCCTTTGTACGAGCCGCCAAGAAGAGTCCTGAACAGACAGCCCAGGAGATTGGCGAATACCTGCAGCAAAACTGTGCAGCCGTAGAGAAGTTCAATGTGGTGAAGGGATTTCTGAACTTGAGCGTCGGTGACGGTGCATGGCTGCAATTGTTGGAAGCCATCGACGCAGATGAGCATTTTGGCACCAAGAGTGTGCATGAGGGTTCACCCCTCGTGATGATCGAGTACTCTTCTCCTAATACCAACAAGCCGCTGCACCTGGGTCATGTGCGTAACAACCTGCTGGGTTGGTCGCTGGCTCAGATTATGGAGGCCAATGGCAACAAGGTAGTGAAGACGAACATCGTGAACGACCGTGGTATCCATATCTGTAAGTCGATGCTGGCTTGGCTCAAGTACGGCAATGGCGAGACACCCGAGTCTTCCGGCAAGAAAGGTGACCATCTGATAGGCGACTACTATGTGGCCTTCGACAAGCACTACCGCGAGGAAATCAGGGAACTCGTAGCTCAAGGTATGGATGAAGAAAAAGCCAAGCAAGAGGCTCCGTTGATTAAGGAAGCTCATGAAATGCTGGTAAAGTGGGAGCAGAACGACCCTGAAGTACGTGCCTTATGGGAGAAGATGAATAGCTGGGTATATGCCGGCTTTGATGAGACTTATAAGAAGATGGGCGTTGCCTTCGACAAGATATACTATGAATCTCAGACCTACCTCAAAGGTAAGGCCAAGGTAGAGGAGGGACTTGCCAAAGGTCTCTTTGAGCGTCATGATGATGGCTCGGTATGGGCAGACCTCACTAACGAGGGGCTTGACCAGAAGCTATTGCTGCGTAGCGACGGCACCTCCGTTTATATGACGCAGGACATTGGAACGGCCGAGATGCGTTTCCAAGACTACCCCATTGACAAGATGATCTATGTGGTAGGCAACGAGCAAAACTATCACTTTCAGGTTCTCTCCATATTACTTGACCGTCTGGGTTTCAAGTGGGGAAAGGAATTGGTACACTTCTCCTATGGTATGGTGGAGCTGCCCAATGGTAAGATGAAGAGTCGTGAGGGAACCGTTGTTGATGCTGACGACCTGATGGAGCTGATGGTCGAGGATGCCTATAAGACATCGATGGAGCTGGGCAAGTTCGACGATATGACCGAAGAGGAACGCCGTGAGATTGCCCGCATCGTGGGCATGGGCGCCCTGAAATACTTCATCCTGAAGGTCGATGCACGAAAGAACATGCTCTTCAACCCCGAGGAAAGTATCGATTTCAACGGTAATACCGGTCCTTTCATCCAATATACCTACGCCCGTATCCGCTCTATTCTCCGCAAGAGTGTAGAGTGTAGAACGGAGAATGTAGAGTTTGCTACCGCACATAATGAAAATGCTTCAGGGACAGCGGAAGCAAATTCTACACGCTACACTCTACACTCTAAACTTTCCGATAAGGAAATAGAGCTCATCCAGAAGATGAACGAGTTTGGCGCTGTCGTGGAGCAAGCTGGTAAGGACTATTCGCCCAGTGGTATCGCCAACTACTGCTATGAGCTGACGAAGGTGTTCAACCAGTTCTATCACGACTACAGCATCCTCAACGAGGCTGACGAACAGAAGAAGGCCATACGTCTGATGCTGGCAAAGAATGTAGCTAAGGTCATTAAGAGCGGTATGGCTCTGCTGGGCATCGAAGTGCCCGAACGTATGTAGTGTGTGTCGCGATTTTGTCGCGACAACAGAAAAGAAGTTATGGTTCAGAACCCTCCCGACTATAGACACGACACCGTCCTGCCCTTGCCCCTTGAGGTACGGGCAGATGCGTGGGCCGTTGACGCTGCCTGTAGCGGCAATCCCGGACCGATGGAGTATCAGGCGATAGACCTGCAGACAGGTTACCGCGTGTTCCATTTCGGTCCTGTTCACGGTACCAATAATATTGGGGAGTTTCTGGCCATTGTTCATGCTTTGGCTCTCTGCTGGCAGCAAGGTTTATACGATAAGACCATCTATAGTGACTCTTACAATGCCATCCTCTGGGTACAGAAACGTAAGTGCAAGACCAAGCTGGAACGCACACCACAGACGGAACAGCTCTTCCAGATTATCGTACGTGCAGAGAATTGGCTACAAACGCACAACTTCCGCAATCCCATCATCAAATGGGACACCCAGAAATGGGGTGAGGTTCCAGCCGACTTCGGCAGGAAGTGATGGATGAGGCATCGAATATAGTGTGGGTCGTACTTCTGTCGCGACAGAGACACCAATAATACTAACCACAATGATAACAAAAAAAACTCTTGTGGCATTACTGTTGCAAATCGTTTTGACGACGACAGTTTGTGCCGACAACCTTGGATATTCGAAATTCCATCCCCTGTTGTTTGGGGTGGATATCGACTATGCACCGTTTGAATATGTTGATGAGGATGGTATTCCAAAAGGTCTCGACATTGAGTTTACACAGGAGTTGATGAAGCGCCTTGACATCCCCTTCACATACAGTCCGAATTCATGGAAGAATATTGCCGGTGATGTCATACAGGGTCGGGTTGATTTGGGAATGATGGTCTATTCGTCTTATCGCAAGGATAGTGTAAACTATTCCCGGCCAGTGTTCCGCCTTTATTACCAAATTGTCTATAGGAAGGAAAATCAGGAGACGATAGACTCCCGTAACCTCGCAGGAAAGGAGATTGCCTACATGACATCACGACCTGTTACGGAGTTGTTGGAGAAACAAGGAGCATACCCACACGTCGTAGAGGACTTGCCACTGGCAATGACAGAGTTGTCAGAGGGTAAGTATGATGCCATCATCTGTTTTCGCTATCAGGCACGCTATCTCATTGAGAAGAATGACCTGAACAATCTGGTTCCTGAGAACATGACGCTCGCACCCCGTGAGTATTGTTACGTGAGTCATTCCAAGCCGCTGATTGATGCTATTGACAATGAGTTGGTGAAAATGAGGTCTGAAGGTCGGGTAATTGAAATCTATGGAAATACCGTTACTACCCTGTCCTCTAAGATTATCATACCACATTGGGTATGGTACGCTATTGGTGGTCTGGTAATTGTGCTGCTTTCTTCAGTTGTCATACAACAACGTCGCGGACGTCAGCAGCTGCGTCGGGAGATGGAACGGGCTCAGCGTAGCGAACAGCAAGCACAGCAGAACGAACGACGTGCCATAGAGAGTGAGCAGTATGCCATCAAGAGCCGTCAGAAGGCTGAGCATGCAGAACAGGTAGCTCGTCGTAGTGAACAGTTGAAAAGTGTCTTTCTGGCCAATGTGAGCCATGCATTACGTACTCCTCTCAATGCCATCATTGGCTTTTCCGACATCATGCGTACAGACACTTCCGGCATGCTTGGCGATGAAGAGCGTCAGCAACTGCTGGAGTCTATCAATACAAACGGCCAGCAGTTGCTTTACTTCATCAACGAACTGATACAGTTGTCGTCTATTGAGGGCAATGACGTTAAGTTCGAACGTTCTCCGCTGAATATGCATGAACTAATGGAGGAATTCCGTGCTGCCATTCTTCCCCAAGTCAAGGAGGGCGTGGAAATCTTTATTGAAGGACCACAAGACTTGTTCCCGATCCTTGACCAAAACCACATGCGACTTGTTGTGACCCACATGCTCCGGAATGCTGCCCAGCATACGGACTCAGGATTCATCACCCTGCGCTACAAGCGTGAGCGTTCGAAGGATACTGACGGTCTTGAGCGTGATGGCCTGCGTATAGATATAGCCGACACGGGAGATGGCGTACGCGCAGAGCTGCGCGACAATATCTTTGCTTTACTAACGGAAAAGACGACGTTCCTGCAAAGTGACATACCAGGATTAGGACTCAGCATCTGCGCTGCCATCGTCCATGCTGCAAAAGGTTATGTCCGTTTGGTGTCTGAGACGGGTATAGGCAGTACGTTCATTCACTGGGTACCCTGTGAGTATAGTGACCAGAAGCCGTAAACCATTAACCCCAAGTCTTTATTTCTGGTTGCGCATTATTTTTGTTTGGGTGCAGGTACCATCCTTCATGGTGGCTTTTATGAGATAGATGCCTTGTGGAACTTGTGCCAGATTACAGAACTGTGACAGTGCGGAACTGGCAACTTTCCGTCCGGAAAGGTCGAACACTTCGATCTGTGCCACATCGCCATAGATGATAATGCCTTGTGCGGTGATCGTCATTTTCTCAACAGGAGAATCATTGAGCACCCTGAGGTTGCCGGTTGGCGTGCCTTCTGGTTCACATCCTATGACATTCAGGTCTGTGAGATAGACTTCATTGGATCCTGTACTGTTGAGTCGTACTATAATCGGCTCTGTGGTTTGTGGCAGTCCGTAGTAAGTGAAGTCGATGGTGTGTATGCGCTGGTCAATGGTGAATGTCTCCCCATCAGTCCAGTTGCTGTCGTTGGGGCGTTTCCATTGTACTTTGATGGTGCTGCTTTTGCCTCCTCCGTAGAGCATCGACCTCATGATGCAGAGACTGGGAAGTGTGAACTGGATGTATCCCGACGACTTGGCGAGTTTCAGGGCGCCATGAGTTCCGCCTCCATAGAGCTTTCCAAGTTTTGA
This sequence comes from uncultured Prevotella sp., assembly GCA_905236875.1. Classification (GTDB taxonomy): domain Bacteria; phylum Bacteroidota; class Bacteroidia; order Bacteroidales; family Bacteroidaceae; genus Prevotella. The sequence continues at coordinate 16,902 of CAJOQT010000071.1, forward strand.
CGGCCACGTTCCGCTTCTTCCGTAATAGTTGGGTAACAGTTCATTGCCTGTTGCCTGTTCAGTGATGTACTGTGCTGTTGTGGGGGCGAGTGTGTTGTCTTGGAAGAGCTCGTCATCGATGAGAGCAACTGCTACGTAGTCGTTGCCATCAATCGTGATGACTTCTGCAGGTGAACCGTTGACAACAGGGAAGGCTTCAAACAACGTTCCGTCATTGACAGGCAGTGTCTGTAGGTCGTAGGCAGGCCGTTCCATCGTCGCCTCGTATGCACCATAGTCGGGGGCACTTCCGTCATAGGGCAGTGTGACGTAGGTGGAATAGTCGTCAAGCCATTTGCCTGCCAGCTTATATGTCTGCTGGAAGACGTCTGCACAATAGAAGTTTTCAATGGGAGTTCCCTTGTCCACGAAAATAGACCCGGGCTTGGGACGGGCGAAGCCTAACGGTAGTTCCCCATTGGGCTGGCGCGGTCCGATGGCTGTCTCCATGGATATGTCAACGAACTCGTCATCATAGTCGGGCCAGTCCTTGGCAGCGATGCGAATATAGTCTTTGCCTGTCTTCGGGTCGATGCCCTTACCCATGTTGTACTGGGGTGATACGCCCAGAATGTCTTGCCAGTTGGTAAACTCCGAATCGGGCCACATATCACCGAAGCGGTGATTGGCCTCTCCTGGTCGGAAACCGAGGCAGTTTCGCAGATGGAACACGGTGTTGCCTAACATCTCCACGTCACAGTTGAAACGGAAGTTTACCTGTTTGTTGGCAAATGCTGTGCAGTTGATGATCCAGTTGCCTTCATTGTGGTTGTTCTGGTCAAAACCGTGATAGAGGTTGTAAGCTGCCACATCGTTCAGGAAGATATGCGCACCGTAGGAGCCGCCACCCTGTTTGTTTCCACCTTGTTTGAATCCGTTTCCGTTAACTCCGATGCTGCCGTCCTCCAGATAGCCGTTCCAGATGGCCCAGCAGTTCTCAATGAGACAGGGGTATGCGGCATAGTAAAGATCCCATCCGTCGTCACTGTTGCCCCAGCAGCGGTCGCCGTGCCACTCATTGCCTGGTCCTGGATAGAGCTTGTTGGCGAAGCCGTCTGCATTGCCACCATGATCCTGCACGTCATAATTATAATAGGAGTCGCAGTTGATGATCTGGTTGTAGCGGCAATAGAGGAACTTTGGATTCCGGATGTTGTTGCCGTCTCCGTCCTTATCGAATCCCAGTTGTAGTCCTGTGTCTCCGTTGCGGTAGAAATTACAGCGTTCGATGACGCAGTAGCTGGACTCCAGTTTCATGCCGTTGTCGGCTGCATGTGTGAAGTCGATGTCGCGCCAATACCAGTAGTCTGCTGCAGGGTTCATGAGTACGCCGCGATATTGTTTGGCGTTATCATCTCCTGTATGCGGTTGTCCGGAGAAATCGAAAACGGCTTGTCCTCCTGTCGCGAACACACAAATGCGATGGTTGGGTGTGCCTCCATGTCGTACATTGATCATGTCACTGATGTTGTAGGTGCCTGCAGCAACCCAGAGCGTGTCACCAGCCCTGAGGCTTTCTATCATCTGTTTGGCATCGTCGCCAGGCGACATGGTGAGTTGTCTGGCTTGCGCTGTAGCAGTTGCCAGCAGAAGGGTAGCAATGAGGTATGGGACTCGTGACTTCATGTTTATCGGATGATGATTTTACGACCTTGGTAGATATAGATGCCTGCTGCGGTAGGCTTGCCCTGAATGGAGCGTCCGTCGAGCGTATAGTACTGTTGTGTTGTCGAAGAGGACAGGTCAGCGGGAGAACCATTAACCGCGTTGATAGCTGTGGTTTCACCCTGCTTGCAGGCTGGTCCGAAGCCGCCCATCATGTTCGCTGCACGTACAGAATAGGTGCCGGAGGTGCCGTCGATGGTATAGCTGGCTGTTGTCCCGTCAACGATGTCAACGAACTGTGCATCACGTTCGATGAGGAAGGCCTTTGCGCCCTCGTTTGTCGTCCATGTAAGTGTATTGCCGTTGAGCTGACAGGTGGTCACGAGCACCTGACGGCAGTCCTCATCGGGTGTCCAGTCTGGAAAGACATTGCGCAGTTCAAAGCGACTTGTCTCCGAAGGTTGTAGGATAGTCTCGTAGGTTGCGCTGTTGCTGGCGGTGAATGTGAGCACGTTTGAAGCAGGACTGACTACGTTGCCTTGTTCGTCAAGCGTGTTATACTCATAGAACAGCATGGCAAAGCTGTCACTGCTGGACTGTATGCCCTTGGTGCCGACGCGTAGCGTGTAGTCAGGTTCTCTGACCACAGCATAGTTGTCGGTTGCCTTTCCACTGGTCTGGTCATTGCCCAGGCGCTTCGCTGCATCGGCAGAAAGAACGGAATTGAGGAATGCCATCTTGGGATATCCTCTCCATCCTCGTCCGAAGTCCCAAGTCTTTGACTTGCAGTCGATATAGCAGTTGTTGAAGATATAGCCATGTCCTCCTGGCTGGTCGAAGTCTTCGACGATGGTGTAGGGTGCACCGATATGTGTATCGCCTTTGTATTCTCCCTGACTGGGCTGACGGTTGACACACATCAGTCGGCAGTCATTGAAATAGACGTCACCACGTCCGCAGATGTAGTCAACAGTACCATGGAACTCTGAGGTTTCGAAATACAGCTGGCCGTAGTCGGTATTAGAGTAGTAAGTATCCTGACGGGAGATAAGTCGCATGTTTTTGCCGATGGTGTGGTGCCCCTTGTCCATCAGGGCTGCTGCCTGTCCGTCGTTGCCACCGTAGGCATAATTGTTCTGGAGCGTGAAGTCCTGCAGGTAGGTTCCCGTTCCAAAGATGACAATAGGTGCCGTACGACTGACACTGGCCATGGTGGGCTGTATGTGTATGGTCACTCCTTCGGTGCTTTGTCCTATTAGTGAGATGTTGTCGGCCGTGATGGTGTCACGTCCGTAGGGATCGGCTCCTGATTCCGGGTTTTTGTATGTTCCGTAGTCGTAGTCCCCGTTTTTGAGGAAAATGAAGCGACGGGTGGCACTTGGGGAACCGTTGATTTCTTTGATGGCGGTGCGCAGTTCGTCGATATTGCCGACCACGATGTAGTCGCCGACCATCAGACTTTGCTGGGTGGCGTAGGTAGCCACGATGTCGGTATTGCCAACGATGGCAAAGGAATAGCTGTCGCTGGTGGAGAGTATCTTGCCCGTTGGGGTCTGCCAACCCGTAAATATATAGCCGGATGTTGGCTGTTGGGTCAGCGTAACCTGCGTATGGCTGTCGTATTCTGGACCTGCAGGATTAGCGGTCACCGTGCCTGCACCCTCAGGACTGACGCTTACATTCAAGGTATAGCGCAGGGTCTGTCCAACAGTACCGAACAGCGTTCCCTCTATGATGACATCGCCAAGAGAGAGTCCTTTATCGGCAGCCACGTCGAAGTTATAGATGTTGATGCTAAGTCCGAACTGTTGCTCGCTGGCTGCTGTTCCTGTGAGGTCGTAGCTATAGGATGACACGTTGCCGGCTCCTGAGCCTGCACCACGATTGGGACGGATGCCGGTTGCAAGTGTTTTTACGGCATTGTCGCAAATCCACGTTGCATCGAAGTTTCCCTTGTCGGTCTTCCAGCGGAAGGCCTTGAAGCTGACCTTGGTCGGCGTGAAGGCAATGCCGTTCCTGAGCGTGATTAGGAATCGGACGGCATTGGCATCTGAAGCACTGTTGGTCTTCGTCTTCACAGGAAACATGGTTTGTGTGATGCCTTCTATCTCAGAGGTTTTGGCCACAGGACTGTTCAGTCCGGATCCTGCCGTAATCTCTACCTTCTCGATGAACTGATAAGCTGTTTCTGGATATAATGACGGAGCCTCCGTAATCGTTCCCTCGGTCAGCGACCAGCTGATGACGGAGGACATGTTGTCGGCTGTCTGGGCGTTTGCTGACAGCAGTAAGCCGACAAGCATCGTGGCGATAAGAACTGTCCTTTTCATTGTCTGATTTAATTGTTGATAAGCGAACCGTTGAGGGAGTAACGCTTGCCGTTATGTTCGATGACAACGCGACCGTTGCTCATGTACTTGCGAGGTTTGAGCACAGAAGAGGCCCCGTCGGGTAAGCTGTTGAGCATGGTGGCGTTCGTTTCTGGACGCTCGTAAGGACCGATGTCACGGGCAGAACCCGTAATGGTCCGCTGCAGGAACGGAAATTCGGCAATGAGGTCGGCAGGGATGTCATAGTCGGCATTTCCCCCGTCTATCATCTTACTGTCGGCAGCCAGGCGTCCGAACTTACGAGGCAGTCCGCCGTAGATGTCACGTGGCCTTAAGGCTTCGTCTTCGTCAAGCGAGATGAAGTCATCGCGGCCGATTCCTGTTACGAGATGGTTGGACCAGCCGTTCTTCGACATCGGTGTGGTGATGGCGTTGTAGTCATCATAGCCTACGTCAATCTCCTGCTTGCCCAGACAGATGTTGTTGTAGAAGAACGTGTTGGCATTGGAGCCGCCGCCTTCAAACATATAGTCGTAACTGTTGTCAAAGGCTAGACAGCCAATGAGTACATGTCCGTCCTTATGGCTGTTGCAGTCGAAACCCTTGACAGAACTGCTGTTGTTACATCCGAAGGCAATGCAGTTGTAGGCATAGTGGATGCCCTTCGACGAGCCGCCGGTACCGTTGCCTCCCAGTTTGATGCCGTTACCGTTGCCGGAGAAAGACATGGAACTGCTCTTCTTGATATAGTCCTTGACCCAGAGGTGGTCGGCTGCCTTTCCAGACTCCCAACCCCAGCACTCGACGAGGATGACGCTGAAGTCTGTCTCGAAGAGGTCCCAGGCATCGTCGCTGTTATGCCAGGCACGGCAGCGTATGAAGCGGTTGCCAATGCCGTTGTGCATCTTGCATGCAAAGCCGTCAGCATCTGAGCCATAGTTGGAGTCGTAGTCACAGTTATGGTGGGAGTCACAGTCGATGATGTCATTATAGGCACAATAGCTGCCATCGTTCTGACTGATGCCGGGGAAGGTGTCGCTGAACTTGTGGCCGAAGCCCAGTTGCAGACCGGTATCGAGGTTATAGGAGAACTCGCAGCGCTCAATACGGTTGTGTGAGCCTTCGAGCTTGATGCCGTTATCGGCAGCATGTGTGATGTGAAGTCCGAAAAGCCACCAGTAGTCACCAGTGATGGTGATGCCACGCTCTCCGATGCGCTCATTGGTCAGTCCGTTGACGAAGTCGAACACGGGCTGTTCGCCGTCATAACATCTTATGACAATAGGTTGTGAGGCTGTTCCGGAGTTTTTGATGCGTACCGTGAACTTACCGTCACTCTGCACTTTCTGCAGATATGTTCCTCCGCGACATACGATATGGGTGCCGGCTGTTGCTGCATTGACGGCTTTCTGCAGGTCGAACCAGGGATTTTCCAACGAACCGTCACCTGTCTGATCATTACCGTCTGGTGCGATGTAGATGATGTTTGTGGGGTTGGGGAATGGAGTTGTTGGAATCCATGCGCCTTCTGTAATATAGGTGGGATCGTCCACTTCTGGCAGCGTGTTGACAGACTTGATGATGATCTTTGATACATACGTGTTGCTGGAACTGCCCACGAAGCGGAAACGTACGTTCGTCACTCCATCGAGTCCCGTCTTGGCACTATATGACTTCGCCCCGGAACCGCCGGAAGATATCTGGTCAAGCTGCTGCCATGCACCGTAATTGATAGAATAGCTGATAGTCAGCTTGTTGCTGCCACCTGAACCCCATTCAACGGTAATCTTACCGGGATCATCAAGAGCAGGTGTAATGAGATAAGAGGAATTGCCGCTGTTGAATGTGAACTGCTTCACGCCATTGTTCTCCTTAAGCTCCATCTTCAACGCCTCCCAGTCGCCGGAAGGCAATGAAAGGGTTTCCGCATTGTTCATGCCGTATTTTCCTTTAGGCAGTGAGGAAAAGTCCTCGGAAAAGTCTGCTGCCTGTGTACTGAAGGCACACACCAGCAAACAAACGATAGTAGTTAGTCTTTTCATCTTATTATTCTTTTTTGTCTGTTGTCCGTTGTCCCTCCCCCTCGGGGGAGCTGGAGAGGGGTCTGTCCGTTGTCATTATTGCTTAATCATCTTCTCCGTCCTGACAGTGCCGTCAGGTAATGTGTAGCGTACGATGTTGATACCCTTTTGTGGGGCGCTGAGCGGCATGCCCGACAGGGAGAAGTACTCTGCTTTTTGGTAATACCGTGAATCGGTCATCGGCAGGCGGACGGATGTGCCCGTATTGGCGTAGCCTGTCACGCCCAGACCAACTTCTACCATGAGGTTGGCTCCAGCACCAGTAAACTCATCGCCTACGATACTGGGTACAAGTTCCATGTCAAAGCCCTCATAGGTGTAGTAGTCGGAAGGAACGAAATAGTCGGCACCGCCAACCTCAGACTTTACGTCAGCCGCATTGTGGCAGCCGTAGATTTGTAGGTTATAGTCAGGATAACCGTGCTTGGCATCCGTATAGTTCTTCGACACGACGACACCATCGGCAAACCAGCATTTCTCGGCATAGATGTTACACTTATAGCCGTAGCCGATGCTGTAGTTGTTGCCTGTGTTGGTATAGTAGCAGTTGACAATGTGAACCTTGCCGAAGCGAACACGCGGGCAGCGTTCCATGCAACCCTCATCCCACCAGCAGTTGGCAAAGGTGGTGTTCAGATGACCTACGCTTTCTGCTGCCTTGTCGCTGGCACCCCAGGTGTTGCAATAGCGATGGTCGTTACTGCCTCCGGAGCCGCCGGCCAGTGGTGGGATGCGATAGATGAAGTGACACCACGTCACACAGACATAGTCGGACTCATGGTTGCAGTCGAAGCTGCTATCCACACCGTCACCAATGGTGCAGTGATCGACCCAGATGCGTTTCACACCCTGAAACAGCAGGGCATCGTCGCCATCGACATCGTATGCACCAGCTCCCTGAATAGTCAGGTTGCGAAGGATGATGTTCTCAGAATCAGCACCGCTGCCGCTGGAGAACTTCATGACGCCGCTGTTCTTTTTCGTGCGGTCCTTGCTGAAGATCCTGGAACCAGGCAGACCAAGTATGGTCTTGTTCTTGACATGCCAGGTGTGCATCCTCGTGAATTCTATCTCACCCTTGACATAGATGATCATGGGAACGTCACGCTCCTTGGTCACTGGGTCTTTCGTGGTAATGGCTGCCTCAAACTCGTCTTCAGTAGTGACTACCACTTCTGTGCCGCCTTCGCCACCAGTTACTTCAAAGCCAGGCATGGCGCCCCAGCCGAAGGGACGGTTCAGGTCGTACAGGCTGAGCGGTGTCTGGGCGATGATGGTTAAAGGCAGAAAAGCCAAAAGCAGAGCCGCTGTCCGCAGTCTGTTGTCGTTCTTGCGTCCCTTTGAGACCCCCTCCAAACCTCCCCAAGGGGAGACTTTCTGCGCACACGTTTCCCCCCTCGGGGGGACGGAAGAGGGGGCCTGTCTGTTGTCTATTGTCATCATTGATTGTAAATTTTCTGGGTTTTTGTTGTTCCGTCGCTCATTTGGAATTCAATGATGTTGATGCCTTTCTGCAGGCGACTGATGCGACGTCCGGAAGGGGCATAATAGCGAATCGTTGTCACACTTGGTGTACCGGCATCTATGCGCTGCACACCTGTTGTCTCCTGATAGTCCGGATTGCCTCTGGTTACAAGCAGGTCTTCGTCGAGTGTGGCACCGGCACCGTTCTCGGGATTGGTCAGCACCTCATATACCATGCTGGCAGGAATAACCTTACAGTGATAGTTGGGGTCGTTGTAGGGATTATAGACTTCTCCTGTGTATCCCTTGCCTATTTCCACTGCATCGTCTTCACCGATACAGCCAGTGATGGTAAAATGGTACAGCTTGTTGTCTTGCAGGAAATACTTGTTGTGCCCTCTCATATTGCTCTGACCGGTCATCAGGACAGTTCTGGAGAAGTCGCCATTCTCAATATACATCTTTGAACTGTGTCCAATGCCGATACAATACTGTGCGGGGTCATCAGCCGTTCCGTTTTCCCACAGGCAGTTAGCGATGTGTACCTTGCCGAAGCGGATGCGCGGACAGCGCTGTCCGCAGCCGTGGTACCACCAGCAGTTGACGAATGTGGCATTCAGATGACCCTCGTCGTCGTTACGGTTGTCGCTGCTTCCCCACATCGAGGAACAGCGGTGGTCGTCGCTCTCGCCAGCCTTTGGCCAAGGCGCAATGAGATAGGAGAACTTGCACCACGAAATCGTCATATTGTCAGACTTCGTCTTGGCATCCAGGTTACCATCCACACCGTCCTGAATGTCACAGTGGTCAATCCAGATGTTTTTCGACTCTACCAGCTGGATGTTGTCGCAGGCCGAGATGTCGTAGGCCCCTGCTCCCAGCAAGGTGAGATTGCGGAAGATGCAGTTCTCCCAGTTCTGACAGTAGAAGAATCCTGCATAGTCGGCATTGTCGTTGTGGTTGCGGTTGTAGAGAGACGAGCCGGGCAAGCCGTAGATGGTGCAGTTCTTCACCTTGTCATAGCGCAGCTTCTCGTTGATTTCAATATTTCCGCTGATGAAGATGGTCTTGGATGCCTTACCGCCTTTGCAACTCTGCAAGACGGCACGTAGCTCATCCTCTGTTGTGACGACCACAGGATTCTGGTTGTTACTGCCCGTACATTCCATGCCAATGGAGGCCCAGCCCACAGGACTGTTCTCGTCGTATGGCGACAATTGGGCCTGTGACTGAACTACGCAAAAGAAGCACACAGTCACCAGCATGACCAAACGTTCTATTTTATTTGTAATCATTGTTGTAGTATTTTTATATTCTCTAAACTCTCAAGAGCGGTAGCAAACTCTGAACTTATCACTTGACAATAGCTTTTACGCTACCCTTAAAACCGTTGTCGCCTTCTACCTTGAGGATGACCATGCCGCTGATGCCCTGTGGCAGGCGGATGGAAGTGGTCTGGCCAGTAAACTGGTGCTGTCCGATGATACGTCCCGCAGCGTCGTAGAGCTGTGCACGATAGTCGGACAGTCCGGCAGGACCATTGACGGTTACCAGTAACAGGCCACCCTGGGTCTGGAACAGCCGGACGCTGTTGGCCTCTGACTCCTGACGGACGACACGGATGCCGCTGGCTATCTCGCCGTCGTACTCGTAGGCACCCAGGTCGGGAGCACTGCCTTCGTATTCAATGCCTGCCACGTCGATGCCACGGTAGGTCGTGGCAGCCACTGGCGTACCGGCATCAATGAGGAACGACCCCTCTACCAGGTGTGCAAAGGTGGTTTCCGGCAGTGAGCCGTCCTCGTTACGCTCGGCAATCAGTTCGGCATCGTTTGTGATGTCAACGAACTGCGTGGGGTCAGCTTTCTGGAACTCACAGGTGACGATGGTCAGATTATCGAGTGTCTCATCAATCTCAAAGCGTCCGTAGAGTCCGTACTTGCCGTGTTCTGTCGGCTTGGGCAGGCCTGTGTTCTTGTCACGCTTGTCTGTTGCGTCATTGTCGTTGATGGCAATACAGTTGGTCAGTCGCACCTCGTGACCGCTGGCGATGCTCTCGTAGATGCGGTAGCTATACGACTTCTCGCCACACAGTGCCTTCAGTGTCATACCAGTGCAGTTGTTCATGATGATGTCACCGGCATTATGGTTCTGGTCGAATCCCTTGGCCTTGTTCATGATGGCAAGACAGCGGTTCATATAGACGTTCATGGCACCCTGGTCGGAGCCGCATTTGTAGCCGTTGCCGTTGCCATCCTCTGCGATGGTGTTCAGGTCAAGGAATCCGTTCTTGTAGGAGATGCAGTTCTCTATAATGATGGTCATGTTGTCGCCGAAGTTGCCGTCTTTCTTATAGAACACATCCCATCCGTCGTCGCTGTTGGCCCATGCGCGGCATCCGTAGAAATAGTTGCCGTCGCCTACCGAAAGCTTGGGTGCGAAACCGTCAGCATCTCCCTCACCTTCGTCACAGTTCAGGTAGGAGTCGCAGTTGATGATGCGGTTGAAGGCACCCAGGTTCTTGATCTGCAGACCCGTGTCACCATTCTTATAGAAGTTACACTGCTCAATGACGTTATGGTGAGCCTGTTCTGTCAGGTTGACAATGTCGGAACTGCTGCCGCCTGTCGGCTTGTTTCGCTCGATGAGCAGGCCGTTGTCGCTGGCGTTGCAGATGTCAATCTTATAGAAATGCCAGTAGGAGCTGGTGAGTCGCACACCCTGATAGGGGTTGTTGGAGTGTGCATGATAGGGCTGGCCCGAGAAGTCGAGTATGGCCCGTCCGTTGTAGCCGAACAGCTCGATGGGCGCATCCTCCGTACCATTGTGGTTGTCGATGTTGATACGCTTGTCATAGACATACGTTCCGGCCTTCATGTAGATGCGGTCGCCAGGCTGTGCCAGATCGACAGCCTTCTGCAGGTCGAAGAAGGGATGTTCCTCTGAACCGTCTGCCGTAGCATCGTTGCCGTCGGGTGAACACCAGATGACATCACCCAAGATGATGTCTGGCATATCAGGCACCTCGTCCGTCGTAAACTGCTTCTCGTCACCGTACGACGTTCCCTTGTCAGTTATGGCGTATGCGCGGACAAAGTAGGTGGTGCTTTCTACCAGACTGACGGTCGTAGAGAACTTCATGGCCGGCTTGCTCATTGCTACGCGTGTACCATTATTATATGTAAGACCGGCGGAAGTGCCATAGATGACACCAACCTCCGTGAGGTCCAGACCACCGTCGTCTGTTACCAGACCGCCTATACGGTACTTGCTTCCGCTCTTGGTCACGTCGCTGGTAGCTACAACGGCTAAAGTTGCTTCCGTAGTCTGGAAACTCTTGACCTCACCGTATGCATAGCCGGCATTCGACAGTGCGAAGGCACGGTAGTAGATGGTCTGACTGGCTTTCAGGCCTGTGATGAGTACAGAGAAGTCGCTTTGTGTGGCATCCTCTGTCTCTACAATGTTGTCAGCCAGTGAGGGCTGTGCGCTCAGTGACCAGATGATACCTGTTTTTGTGATGGGTTGGTCGCCCGGATCTGCCACTTCACCAGCCACTTCTGCTGTATTCTTGGTGATGTTCGTGGCACTGCCTGTAACGACGGTAGCCGGAGTTCCAAAGGCCTGCGCATAGACAATCAGGTTATCGATGTCGGCATCACCACTGCCCTCGTTGGCAATCTTGATGCGGTTCACGTTGAGGCTTTCCACAGTGACGGTACGCAGAGTGCCGTCTTCGGTGATGGTAGCTTCCGTCCAAGTGGTACCTCCGTCGGTAGAGGTATAGGCTTTACACGTCTTGCGCATCTGGTTCCAGGTCACCTTCTTCACACCGCTGTTCAGTACCGGCGTGATGACGTAAGTGCCGTTCTTCGGCATACGCAGGTTTGCGGTCGAACCATTGACATTGTAGCTGCTGTTGGTCGAGATATAGCAGTTGTAGTATATCCATTCGCCACCCAGCACGTTGAATGTCAGCTCGGTATTCGCATCTTTTCCTGTTTCATCGGGATAGGTCGTCTGATCTTCAAAGTCCTGAACGAAGTAACGCCCCTCGCTATCGACGGTCTGCTCTGTCTCTTGACTCAACGTCTTGAACGACTTGACCTCACCGTAAGTCTGTGTGCTACCATACTTGGCGTAGGCTCTGTAATAGACAATGCGGCCAGAGGGCAGACCCGTCAGGTCCGCAGAGAAGTTCTGGGTAATAGAGGCACAAGAAGCCACATTGTCGCTGATGGTCGGCTCCTTATTCGTAGTGCTCCATGCAAAGCCCACCTCGGTAATGCTCTCTTCCTCCTTGGTAACAACACCGTTCAGGGTGGCTGTGGTCTCGGTAATATTGGTAGCATCGCCGGTAGAAACCGTAACGGCCATGTCATAGTTCTGTGCATAGACAGCCAAGTTGTCGATGTCGGCATCCTTCGAGGTTTCGTTGGCTACCTTGATACGGTTTACCTCATTGCTGCCGACAGTCACCGTGACCTTCTTGCCGCTGACGGTCTGCGTGGCTTCTGTCCACGTCTCACCTCCGTCGGTCGAGGTATATACCTTCACTGAGGCACGGCCGATGTCAAAGGTGACACGGCTGACACCGCTTGACAGTATGGGTGTGATAACGTACGATCCGTTCTTCACCATACGTAGGTTATGCTCCGAACCGTCTGGGATATAGCTGGCATTCGTGGCCATAAACGCGTTCAGGTAAAGCCATTCACCCTGTCCATCCACATTGAATGCCGTCTCTGTGGTTGGCTTTGCCTCGGGATAAGTAGTCAGATCCTCGAAGTCCTGTACAAAATAAGCGCCGTCACCCCCAATGGCCAGTGACTGTACCATGCAAAGGCAACATACTGTCACCAACATGAAAATACGCTCTAATTTGTTTGTAATCATCGTCTTAGTAGTATAATGGGTTGTTAATTAATACGATATTATTATAGGATATCGGTGCAAAATTAAGTATATTATTATAATAATGTAGATGTAAGCATTTGGTTTTCAACGTAATCGATTACGTAACTCCTACACTCCTACACTCCTACACTCCTACACTCCTGCAACTCCTACACTCCTTCACTCCTGCAACTCCTACACTCCTATAAATCTCCATCACCTGTGCAGCGACATCGGAGCCTTCAAAACGGCGGATATACTCGCGGCTGCGGATAATCCGTTCCTCACGTCCTTCGGCACCGTGAAGCAGCTGACGTATGGCAACGGCCATACCTTCAGCATCATCGGGATTGACGTAAAGGGAATGCGGCCCACCCGCTTCTTCCAGACACGACCCTGTGGCGGCCACTACTGGCAGTCCCATGGCAATGGCCTCGATGATGGGAATGCCGAATCCTTCGTAACGCGAAGGATAGACAAAGGCTTCTGCACCTGCATATAGTGACGGCAGCTCGTCGTCAGTAACGTCATGACGCATCACGACACGATGGGACAACCCGTGCTGGTCGGCCCACTGGCGTACCTTGTCGGCATACTTCGTCCGTCTTCCCACGATGACCAACGACAGTGTCTCTGGCAAATGGCAGAGTGCCTTGACTGCCAACAGGATATTCTTGCGCTCCTCGATGGTACCAACGCTGAGAAGGTAGGGGTAGGCCCCCCTCTCATCCCTCCTGTAGGGGGGAAGCCAAGAGCCCTTTCTCCTCCCCTCATCGGGGGAGGCTGGGAGGGGACCGAACCTTGGTGAGAAGCTCTGATAGACGACGGTGATCTTGTCTTCCTTCACACCGCCCAGTTCCATGATGTCCTGCTTGGTACGCTCACTGATGGCAATGATGCGGTCGGCCTCACGGATGGTCTGCCGGAACTTCCAGGCATAGATCTTGGTGTCCAGCCAGTGGTAATATTCTGGATGTCGTAGGAAGATAAGGTCATGGATGGTAACGACGCTCTTGATGCCAGCCTTACGCAGACCGACTGGCAACTCGCCCGACAGACCGTGAAAAAGCTGTATGCCGTCGCGCTTCAGGTCGCTGACAATACCGTATGTGCGCCACAACCCATACTTCAACCCTTGCGCCCAAGTCCCCTTCTGGACCGTTGTCTGTTGTCGTTCTTGCGTCCCTTGGCCGAGCGGTCTGTTGTCCGTTGTCTGTTGTCCGTTGTCCGTTTTGAAGTGGAAGGTGACGTTGGGACGCATGACAATCTGGTTGCGCAGGTCGTCACGTCCCTGGTCGGGAGCGTATAGATGTAGCGACAACTCCCCACCGGCCGCCTGCGAGAGGTCGTTGACCAGTGTGCGTCCGTAGCTTCCCAGTCCTGTTCCGTTGCGGACAATGCGTTTGGCGTCAAGTCCTATCTTCATAGTCGTCATCTTTTCCACATCGGCGCAAAGATAGGGAATTTTATTCGATTTGCCAAACTTTCCCGCATATTTTAATCCTTCACGTCAAAAGTCGTCGAAAAAACTACAGGAAGTCGTCGAAAATCTCTTGGAACGTGTATCGATTCGTCATACCTTTGCATCAAAATAATAAACAAAAACAACAAAGGTATGAAAACAATGAAGACTATTTTGGCAGTTCTCGCCATCATGATGGCACTGCCGATGACCGCACAAACCTCTATCGTCAAGGGTGTTCTGCTTGACTCCATCAGTAACGAAGGCGTGCCTTACGCCACCGTTCGCGTATATAAGAAAGGTCAGATGACCAAGCCCGTGGCCATGTCGCTGACCGATCTCGACGGAAACTTCAGCCAGGAAGTGAAGGGCTCGGGCCAGTTCGTCATCTCGTTCAACAGCGTCGGACTGCGTACCGTCGAGCGTAACTTCTCGGCAACAGGCGGCACCATCAACCTAGGACGTGTCATGACCAGCGAAGAGAGCTCGTCAATTGGCGCTGTAGAGGTGGTAGCCCAGAAGCCGCTGGTGAAGATGGAGACCGACCGCATGACCTATAACGTGGCTGAAGACGAGGACTCCAAGACCTTCACCGTGCTCGACATGCTTCGTAAGGTACCGATGGTAACCGTCGATGGACAGGATAACATCTCTGTCAACGGACAGTCCAGCTTCAAGGTATATGTCGATGGAAAGCCCAATGCCATGTTCTCCAGCAATGCCAGCATGATCTTCAAGAACATGCCCGCCACTGCCGTCAAGAACATCGAGGTCATCACAAACCCGGGTGCAGCCTACGATGCAGAGGGCACAGGCGGCGTGCTGAACATCGTCATGAACAAGACACCGGAGGCACAGTCCAGCCTCAACGGCTACAATGCCACCATTCGTGCCAACGGCGGAACGAAGGGGTGGGGTGCAGGAGCCTTCGTCAGCGGACAGCAGGGAAAGTTCTCCTATAGCGCCAATGCCATGTACAACTACCAGAAGCCAGGTGCAACAGACGTTACGATGGAGCAGATGCAGCTCGGAGCCAGCGAGGCATCCATCGTATCCAACAGCTCCACCGACATCAAGCTGCCCTTCTTGATGGGTTCGTTCAACATGGGCTATGACCTGGATTCACTCAGTTCGATGAATGTGATGCTCTCGCTGACCAGCTTCAACCTGAATAATCCCGGCACCACGACCACGACGATGGGAGGCGGACAGTATGGTTCCGGATTCGGATATGTGCAGGACCTGACCATGAAGAACAGGCGCACGTCATTTACCGGAAGCATTGACTATCAGCACTTCTTCAATGCACAGCGCACCAGTTCGATGGCCGTCACCTACCAGCTGAGCACCGCTCCGTCACGCTCAGAGCAGTGGAGCACCTTCTCGGTCCTCTCCACTGGGACCGACGGTTCTCCCATCGACCTCACCAACCGATACTCCGACAATGACGAGCATACCACAGAACATGTGCTGCAGACCGACTTTACCACACCG
>CAJOQT010000072.1 GCA_905236875.1 uncultured Prevotella sp.
AGAAGTTAAGCCTGCCTGCGCCGATGGTACTGCAATGCAATGCGGGAGAGTAGGAAGCCGCCTCCTTTCATATTAATGACGAAGCCCTGATTCAGCAATGAGTCAGGGCTTCTTTCGTTTATACGGAGTGGCGGTAGCAAACTCTAAACTCTACACTCTAAACTATTCACTCTTCATTCTTCACTTTTCATTTTTATGTAATCGTTTGCGCAAAACTTTTAACAATAATTATATTAAATAAAATACGTCGTATTTGAAAAATACGTACTTTTGCTGATAATATGGTAAAAACCGAAAAACTACAAGCGTTATGAAGAGAATCTACACTATTATTATCACACTGATTCTGTGTCAGTATTCGTTTGCACAATGGCCCGCCAACTACGACGGTGTTATGTTACAGGCCTTCTATTGGGATTCTTTCGAGGATACCAAGTGGGAGAATCTGAAGGCTCAGGCTCCTGAGTTGTCGCAGTATTTCGACCTGGTCTGGGTTCCCAATTCTGCTAACTGTGTGTCAAAGAACTCTATGGGCTATCTGCCTGTATATTGGTTCGACCATCGCAGCTCGTTCGGCAGCCGCGTTCGTAACCTGACGGAGATGATCGATGCCTTCCATGCCAATGGTGTCAAGGTGATTGAGGACGTGGTCATCAATCATAAATCGCCAGTTGGAGCCGGTGGCTCGTGGATTGACTTTGCCAACGAGTCGGTGACCGGTCCCGTTACCGGTGAGACCTATACGGTCAACTGGTCGGGTGCCGACATCTGTCAGAATGACGATGGCGGTTATACCAAGGCTCAGGGATTTAATGTTACGGGAGCCGACGATACCGGTGAGGACTTCAGCGGAGCCCGCGACCTCGACCACACCTCTACCAACGTTCAGCAGAACTGTATCACCTACATGAAGTATCTGCTCAAGGAACTGAAGTATGACGGTTTCCGCCTTGACATGGTGAGAGGTTATCATCCCCGATATACGAAGATTTACAACGAGGCCGTCCAGCCTCCGTTCTGCGTCGGTGAGCTGTGGAGCGGCGAGGACGACATCAAGTGGTGGATCAGTAACACGGGATGGACATCGGCAGCCTTCGACTTCCCCATGAAGTTCAAACTGAAGAATGCTATCAGCGACGGCAACTGGGGTGAGCTCGACTATAAGAGCATCACGGGTAGCACGGAGTACCAGCGTTATTCGGTGACCTTCGTTGATAACCACGATACCTATCGTGACGAGAACGGTGAGCGTATGCGCTCGAGGGTGTTGGCTGCCAACGCTGCTATCCTTGCATTGCCAGGCACACCGTGTATCTTCCTGAAGCACTGGAAGCGTTATCCCATAGCCATCGGCAACATGATCCTGGCCCGTAAGGCTGCTGGCGTACACAGCCAGAGTCCTATCACTGACCAGCGTCCGGCCGACAACGGCAACGGCTACATCATCAAGACTTCGGGTACCAATGGCGACGTGCTCTGTCTGCTGGGTTACGCGACTTACGACACCTCCGGCTTCAAGCTGATTGCCAGCGGCGAGGGTTTCTCCTTCTACGTTGGCAAGAACGTGAATATCAGCGGACTGCGTGAAGGAACCGACACCAATGGCGAGGTTGTAGAACCCAAAGCCATCACCATCTATATCGAGTCAGCTGATGCACCATACATCTATATCTGGAACTCCAGCAATCAGGAATTGGCAGGTTCTTGGCCTGGCACGCAGATGACCGAGCAGGCTGTTGTCACTCCTGTCAATGCACCGGCTTATGCACCAGGTCTTGCTGAAGCTGGCAAGACGTTCTGGAAATACACTGTAACGGACGTTTCGGTCAATGTTGTCATCAACAATGGTGTTGGCGTGCAGACGAAGGACCTCACTGGTCTGACGCACGACAGCTACTTCACCTTTGACGATACGAACGAAGACATGGAGACCAACAACACCAACGTCACCGATCAGTATTACAAGGGTGGTACGACTCCCATTGACCTGCCAGAGTGCGTGAAGCCCATCGAGGGACATGTCTATGCCTACTTCCGTGGCAACCTCGATATCGACAGCCCGTGGGTATGGGCATGGGATGACAATGGCGTGAACTATACCGGCGGCACATGGCCCGGAGAGGCTATGCAGATGGTCGGCAAGGACAGTCAGGGACGTGAGATATGGCTTTGGGACGGTGGCGTAGCCGGTACGGACATGCCGAAATACATCATCTTCAACAACTCCGGCTATCCGCAGACGGCTGACCTCCCCTTCGAGAACGGTGGTTTCTATAATATGTATGAACTGCTGGGTAATGCCAATACTCCAACTGGCATACAGAGCATCACCTCAACGCTCTCCCAGGACGGAGCCAGGTATTCGCTCGATGGCCGCCGCGTCGATAGCAACTATCGTGGCGTGGTTATACAGAATGGCCGCAAGGTTGTGGTGAAGTAAGACCCCCTCCCGACCTCCCCGAGGGGAGGAGAGCTGAACTCGCATGGGGACAGTAAATATGCCTGTAAGGGTGCTGTCCCCCTGCGATTTCTGCGGGACAATAGAAAAATAGTTACTAACAAAATAAAAACGAAACGATTATGAAGAAAATTTTTACACTTATTGCAATGTGTGTGATGACGCTGGCAGCCAATGCCGCTATCACGATTTATGTACAGGCTGACGAGGCTCCGTATCTCTATGTTTGGAACGGTGCAGACAATGGTACTTGGCCTGGAACCCAGATGACCGAGACAGCTGTCGTCAAGGGTACAACCTTCTGGAAGAAGACTTTCGACGCTTCTGGCTTCAACATCATCTTTAACAATGGTGCAGGCAAGCAGACAAAAGACATCACGGGTATCATCAGTGACCGTTACTTTACCTATGATGGCGAAGCCGCATATTCTGACGTGACGGAAGAGTATGGTGGCACTATTCCCGATGCAACCATTACCTCGCTCCTGCTTGCAGGAACCCACACCACACCGCAGTGGGGTGACGGTGCTCAGGCATTCACTGCTGTAGAGGCAGGCAAGAAATACACCATCACAGTCGATTTGACCAGTGTCACAATAGAAGACGACATGTGGCAGTTCAAGCTTATTGCCAACGGTGGTACATGGTTCGGCTATTCTGCAGTAACCTTTGACGGTCAGCCCGCATGGTTGGCACAGGCCATCAGCGATGACAACTTCGAGGTTGACCTCGAGGCTGTTTCCAGCCGCGTCTTCAC
The DNA here is from genome assembly GCA_905236875.1 of uncultured Prevotella sp. Classification (GTDB taxonomy): domain Bacteria; phylum Bacteroidota; class Bacteroidia; order Bacteroidales; family Bacteroidaceae; genus Prevotella. The sequence continues at coordinate 3,216 of CAJOQT010000072.1, forward strand.
CTTCACCGCAACATGGGGTGGCGGCAAGCAGGCTGGTGAGAACTGGACGCTGAAGGCAGAGAACAACACTTCCGGCATTGCTCCCGTCGTTACGGATGCCTTCGATGCCAGCGCTCCGCGTTACGACCTCTCTGGTCGCCGCGTCAGCGACAGCTATCATGGTGTAGTCATCCAGAACGGTCACAAGGTCGTGATTAAGTGAGTGAAGAACTGAGCTTGCTCGAGTTCTTGTGAAGTAAAACCCCCTCCCGACCTCCCCGAGGGGAGGAGCTGACTCACACGGGAACTGTCCGCCTAACGGGGGGCTGTTCCCCTGTGAGTTTTGCGGGACAATACAATATCTGTGAGATCCCTGAGACTCGTCCTGAGCTAGTCGAAGGATCTGTGTGACATCAAAAATGTTGCCTGTTTTTGAAAAAACTTGCAGAATTTGTTGGTCAGAAGAGAATTAATGCGTATTTTTGCAGCGCAGAATGATGTAAAAGAACACAATAGCACGAAATGCACGAATCTATTTCCGTGATTTCTGTGTTTTCTGTGTGAACTTAAACTCTCTATGTGCTCTGTCTCCTCTGTGAGCTCTGCGCATCTTGGAATGACAATAACAAAACAAAATATTAACAATAAAATAACTAACGAAAGATGAAAAAACTAATTCTGATGCTCCTCGTGTTAGTCGGGGGCGTGATACAGGCGAATGCGACAGATTATACAAAAAGAATCTACATTAAAGCTGAAAACACTAGTTGGCGTGAAAATACTACTGGACTGAATATATATATATGGAATAGTTCTACTAATGCAGATGTAACTAACAGCTGGCCGGGTAATTCTCTTGAACGAATCCCATCAACAGATTGGTTTTATGTTGATATTAATTCAAACGTATCAACAGTGAAATGTAAAATTAATACAAATAATGAACCTAGATGGGAAACAAATGAATCTGGTCAATTTAGTTTGTTAGATAACAATGTAATTTATTTGACAAGTGATTATACACCAAACCTTAATGCTTTTTCTTTTGATGGTTATGTACTCGCAAAAGGTTACTTTTCTTCATCAGACAAAATTACTAGTTTAACACAAGATGGGCTAGAGTTAACAAAAACCATTGATATGTCAAGTGAGGAGGATGATGTTAACTTTTGGGTTTTTCCCGCTATCTTGAGTAATGGGTATTATGTTGGTGAGCTCGCAATCTCACCTAATACGGATAATAATTTCGAATTATCTTCTTTTATCAAATACGAAGACAATATAAAATATGGTGACAGTAAGAAGTGGGTGGAGAAAGCTCACCAGAAATATGATGTGACCATTAATCTGTCAACTAATAAATTTACTTTCACTCCTTACTTTGAGCGCACGATATCGGGAGTTCAGTATGGCTCGTACTATTATGCTACATTTAGCAGTGCGAATCAAGTTGCTGTTCCTTCTGGTGTGAATGCTTATTATGCTAGTTCTTCTGATGGAAATAAGGTAACTATGAATGCATTTTCAAGTGGTATCCGTTCTACAGATGGTGCTTTCTTGCGTTTTTCAACAAACAATACCAGTTATAAGTTTTCCGCAACTAACACAACAGACAGCCCTACTACGAATTATTTGAAACCAGCAAGCTCATCTGGTATCCCTGCTAATAGCTATGTTTTTGCATCACAAAATGGAAAAGTAGGTTTCTTTAAAGTGAGTAATGGTTTAAATGGTGATTATACTAATAAGGCTTATCTTCAAATTTCAAGTTCTGCCCCTTCTTTCGATATTGAGTTCGGAGATGGTGAAACTACTGGTATTTATCGAATTGTGATAGACAACCATCAAGAAACTGGTAACGACTATATTTATGATCTTAGTGGTCGTCGTTTGGCAGAACCAACTAAAGGTATTAATATTGTGAATGGTAAGAAGGTGATAATCAAATAAGAAAGGAGGATAGAGTATGAAAAAGTCTTATATTGAACCTAATCTTGAAGTTATTGAAATGGAAGTAAAGGAGATTTTAATGGGTTCTATAGAGTTGAATGATACTGGTGGTACAGTACAAGAACAGGGAGAATTAGATTTAAACGATGAATTTGTGGTTTACTAAATACACAAGGAACTCAATACACAACGAGACCCTATTGTAATCATGTGGGTTTGGTCTAAAACTACAGAGGATGTGTCAAGAGATTGGCGCATCCTCTGTTTGTATATGTGTTTTATTTCGTCGGTTGACGAAAATAATCTTCACTATATTTGTGAATATCGATAATTCTTTTTATCTTTGCAACCAAATCATTGAGCAATGTATATAGAATACGATAAAGACTATCTTGAAGAGCTCTATAACGACGGAAAATGTACGAATAAGAAATACCGGTTTCAAAAATCCGTCGTTATAAAATACCAAAAGCGTATTGATACGCTGATGGCAGCAACACGAATAGAAGATCTTTTCGTGTTTAACTCTCTCCATTTTGAGGCGCTCGATAATGACTATTATTCGATAAGAATAGACTATCATTATCGTCTCGAATTCAAAATCAGAGAAGAGGGAACAGAGAAAGTCATCACGATTTGCACCGTGACAGATATTACGAATCATTATCAATAACAAGGAGGGAATAGCAATGAATAGAGTAACGACACATCCTGGTGATGTACTGAAAGAAGAGTTAGAGTCAAGGGGTATCTCACAAAAGAAATTCTCGGAGGTACTAAATGTTCCATATACGCAACTGAACGAGATCCTAAATGGAAAGCGTCCAGTGACTACAGATTTTGCACTTATGGTTGAAGCTGCTCTTGGCATTAATCCCGAACTTCTGATTAATATGCAGATGCGTTATAACATGACTGTTGCCAGACAGAAAAAGCCACTCTTGGCAAAGCTAATGGATATCCGAAGAGCCTGCGCTGCGATGTTGTAGGGACACTCCAAATACACAACCATGAAATTTAAGAAAAATCCATTTTTCTGTCACTAATCTTGTAAATTGCTTGAAGCCAATGGGTTTGTATAGTGACAGATGTAGTGATAGAATGATAGATTTTCGACAAAGTTGCGAATTTTGAGGCCCAAATATTCACTTTCCGAAAATTGAGAAGGAAAAAATACACAACGGAACCTATTGTGTAATCATGTGGGTTTGGTCTAAAACTACAGAGGATGTGTCAAGAGATGGCGCATCCTCTGTTTGTATATGTGCTCCTGTTCGACTGAACGGAGTTGGCAGCGATATTCGAGGAGAATTATCGCATAATTCAAAGAGAATTACCGCATAATTCGAGGAGAATTGTGCAGGAATTCATTGAGCATTGAGCACACTTAATTTCATCGTCGCCATTTTCGATTTGGCGGTCTTCGGGTTTTCACACTGTTCAGTTACATTCACCAATGGCTTGCTTTTTCGGGGATTCTGGCCCTCGCCTTTGACCAAAATCTCTTATTACTGCAGTTTGAACTGAACTGGTATGGAATATTTCACACGCACTGGCTGGCCATTCAGGTAGCCGGGGTTCCACTTCGGCATCGCCTTGATCACACGCATCGCCTCCTTGTCGAGCGAGGGATCGACACCCCTGAGAACCTTAACGTTGCTGATGGAGCCGTCACGTTCCACGATGAAACCCACCACAACACGTCCCTGAATGCCGTTCTCTTCTGCCACCACAGGATACTCTAAGTTCCGGCTAATCCACGCTCTGATGTCACCCTGACGGAACGAGGGCATTGTCTCTACGATCTCATATACGCGGTCGTCGGCAGTCTGCGTAGTGGTTGTCTGCACCTTGGACAGCTGCCCCTGATTCTGCGTCTGTGCAGTAGGTCTTTCAGCAGGAATATCGCGTGAGGCAGGCTGTTCAGCCACTGGTTTGTCAGGCACGGTGCGAGTGTCTGGTTCATCCCTGACGGGTTGCGGCTCGTCCTTTTCCTCTGTCGTTGCAGTGGGTACCTCGGTCTGTTCGACGGGAACTTCCTCGGTTTCGGCCAATGCCGTCAGCGACTCTGTAGCGACGGAGTCGGTGGTTGCTACTATATCAGGCTCCGACTTCAGGAGTCTCGAAGCCAGGAAGATGCCTCCGCCTCCCAACACAAGAAGTGCCAGTACAGCGGCTACGACGATGTAGGGCCAGACGGCTTTGCGGCGTGGCTGCTCAACATACACGGGCTTACTCGGTCCCGTCGGCTGCGGTTTGGGTTGCGGCTTGATCTGCGGCGGTACTGGAGGAGCAGCCTTCGGCGTCGGTGGCATCTGTGCAACCGTTGTCTCCGACTCGGTATTGGAAACGGGAGTTTCTGGTACCTGACCCGGATTGTTCAGCAACTGCCGCACGTCGGCTATCGACTGCGGACGGTTCTTGCGGTTGGGTTGCATCATACGTTCCACCAGCTGACGCATCGACTGACTGACAGAGGGCGGGAACTGCAGGATGTTAGCGCCATCCTCCACCAGTTCCATCGGCGAAGGCAGCGGGCGAAGCGTCAGACAGTGGTAGAGCGTGGCACCCAAAGCATAGATGTCTGTCCAGGGACCGAACTTGTCCAGGCTCTGCTCTATCTGTTCGATGGGAGCATAGCCTGGCGTATAACACAGCCCTGACGTGGTGGTGAACCCCTCTCCGTTCTGTATCTGCTTGCTGGCACCGAAGTCTATCAGCAATGCCTTGCCCTGCTTGTCCAGCATGATGTTGCCGGGCTTCAGGTCCAGATGCCAGATGCCCTGACTGTGGACGCTTTCGAGTGCGTCGAGCACCTGGTCGAGGATGGTACGCATCTCTGCCTCAGACATGGGCTGCCCCGTACGCTTCAGTCGGGCACTGAGCGACTCTCCGTCGATGAAGTCCATGACATAATAGCTCGTTCCGTTCTCGTCGAACAGGTCGTGAACCCCCACGATGTGCTCGTTGTTCAGCTTGCGCAGGCGTCGTGCCTCCTTCTGGAACTTGTTGCGCTGGCTGTTGAAGGTTGCTTCGTTCCCTGGGATGCTCACCGATACGGTATTGCCGTCTCGCATGTTGATCTCCTTCATATAGAACTCCTTCATGACATACGTCTCGTCGAAGTTCACGTTGGTCACCACATAGGTGTTGCCGAAGCCGCCCGAACTGAGCGCCTGTTCCACGCGGTATGTCCCTCCGCGCAGCATGGTTCCTGGCTGTAATACGTTATTGTTCATCTTCTTGATTATTTGTTTTGCAAAGATACGAACTCTTCTCTTAAACACCAAATGTTACAGCAATAATTTTTCGCTGCCGGCTCTGTCCGGTTGAATTGAATTCGAGTGAACAGAATGGCAGAGTGGCGTATGGGTCGGTAATGAGAAAATTTAACTTAAAATAACCGGCGAATTATTTTGCGCATTGTTTATTTTTATGTATCTTTGTCACCAAATAGCAAATAACTTACACCTATAACTTAATTATTAACTTAAAACAAAAAACTATGAGAAAAAAACTATCTTTATTCATGGTAGGTTTTCTGGGCTTGATGGTCTGTGCGTTCGCATCGACTTTCGGACTCAAGGGAACTGCTTACCACTGGGAGGTGGCGACGTCTATCTCTGCTGGCGACGTTATGGTGCTGGCTGTGGATAACGGAACGGTCGCCAAAGAGTTGAGTGGTATTAGTGGGACGGCGACACCTTATGGTACTTGTGCTGATTACACAGGGACTCCTGCTGGTACATTTGCACTTGAAGTAGAGGCTGGTTCAGAAAGCGGTACATTCTCTTTTAAGAGTAGTGGTGGCTATCTTAGCTGGTCTGAAGGTAATTCTCTCACTGTCAGTGCGACCAAGGACAAAAATTCCTCGTGGACGGTGACGTTTCCCGAAGGTGTTCCTACTATCACGAATGCATCTGATATCACGCGTACATTAAAGTATAATTCAAGTAATCCCCGTTTTGCCTGTTATACTTCTGCGCAGACTGCTGTTACCCTGTGGAAGAAGGTTGCTGGCGATGCTCCTGTTGCCACAGGTGAATACTATGTTGTAGGTCCAGAGGACTTCTTCGGAGTAGCATGGGCAATAGACGCAGAGAACAAGATGACAGCTTCGGCTGGTGCTTCAGGTGTCTTTACGAAGACCTATCAGGGCGTAGAGATTACTGCTTCTGAAGCAGCTCCCTATACGCTTCTCTATAAGTTCTTGTCGGCAGATGGCCGTTGGTTCCCCGCTGGAACAAACAACGACATGAACTATGTCATCAAGCAGTCGGGTATTTATGATATCACCTTCAAGCTGGATGTAAACAACTTCAGTGATTCAAATCCCTACGAACCACAGAATATTACTGTGACGCTGAAGGAGGCTGTTGTTGGCAACATCGCTGCCTTGAATAAATTGTCGAAAGATGTTGAATTTACGTTAACAGGTGACGTCTTGGTTGTTGCCAAGCCGACGGCCAAGTATGTCTTTATCAAGGATGATACTGGTTCCAGTCTGATATACGATAATTCTGGAGCTTCGACTGAAGAAATGTCGGTTGGTAAGACGATTGCCGGCGGATGGCAGGGCAAGGTTTCTATCTATAATGGTCTGTTCGAGGCTGTTCCTGTAGAAGCCCCCGTTATGTCGGATGCTCCTGTTGTTACGGTAACTTATCCGGAGGTTGCTCCTGAATATGTTTCTGACCAGCACATCAATGAGGTGGTAACGCTGAAGGGTGTTCACTATTCAAAGCCTGATGGCAAGAACTTCAACATTACTGTGGATGGCGTAGATATCGTTGTTCCCGGCTATAACCAGTTCGGTCGTCAGATTGCTGAACCCGATGAGACCAAGACCTACGACATGGTTGGTGCCATCGGCATCTACAGCAAGAACAACCAGACCACCATCCAGTTCCAGCCGATTGAGATTACCGAGGCTGTTGCTGAGCCCATCGTATGGCCTGCCGGCTTGGAGGGCGAGGACTGGAAGATTACTACCACTGCCAAGCCCATCGTGGGTGACGATGTGGAGGTGAAGGATGAGGCTTGTAAGGTTGGTTTCGTTACCGACGATAATGTGGTTTATATCCAGGCAGAACTGACTGCTTTGGGGCAGACTGTCACGGCTACCATGAAGGGTATCCGCGATGGCGATAACAACGTGATCCTTCCTAAGGGTCAGATAGTTGCCCAGGGTACCTACATGGGTCAGAGCATTAGTGGCTATCTCTTTGGCCCCAATGCTAGCGACGCCGTGCTGACTTACACCGAGACAGCCGAGAAGACCTCGCTGACTAATGCCGGCCCGATCTACCTGAACGTCAGCCCTGATGGAGCAGGCACCAATCTCTTTACGCTGACGAACACCGAAATCTATAAGGCAGCGGAAACTCCTACAACGATGGACTACTACGTAGCCGGTTCGATGACCGAGTGGAAGCCGGTTGCTGCCAACAAGATGACGCTGAACACTGAGGCTACCGGCGAGGAGTACATGCTGACGCTGGAGCTGAAGGCTAACGACGAGTTCAAGGTTGGTAAGAGTGCCGGTGAGACCATCGATGACGAAAACTGGTATCCGCAGAGCCTGGGCAACTACACGATTACCCAGGATGGCAAATACACCATCTACTTCCGTCCGAATGCAGACGGTGGTCAGGACTGGTACGGCGGCTGCATCTTCGTAGCAATGGAAGAAGAGCCGGTTGGCCCGGTTGTATGGCCCGCAGGCCTGGAAGGCGAGACCTGGAAGATCAACACCACCGCCCAGAAGGGTAACTCTACGCCAGAGACTATCGAGGGTCAGGACTGCAAGGTTGGCATCATCGCCAGCGACGCAGTGGCTTATCTGCAGCTTAACCTCACGATTCAGAATGTTCCTGTGACGGTTACCGTCAAGGGTACCATTGGCAACAACAATACTACGGTGACCATTCCTAATGGTCAGATGGTTGCCCAGGAAACCGTTTCGGGACAGGTGCTCAGCGCTTACCTCTTTGGTGCCAACGGTACTGACGTGGTGATGACCTACAGCAAGACGGCCGAGAAGGAGTCGCTGACGTATGCCGGCACTATCGCTCTGAGCCTGACAGCTGACGGCACGCAGCCTGTTTACACGCTGACCAATACCGAGGTGTATAAGGAATTAGATACCCCAACCCTTGAGAAGTTCTACATCATTGGTGATCAGGACGGTTGGAGCAATACAGAAGAGAAGCCTAACCTGAAGGAGATGACCTGGAATGCTGAAACGGGAGCATTTGAGTATTCTGTGACAGTCGAGAAGGACTTCTACTTCGCATTCGGCGACGTGGCAACTTCCGACAGCTGGGATGACTTCAACGCAAACCACCGCTATGCCGTTACTGACGGCACGTCTGTTGAGGCTGTAGAGGGTCAGACCTTGCAGTTGAAGAAGACTACGGGTGATGCATCAGTGAAGATTACTACAACGGGCATCTATACCGTCAGCGTGACGAAGGATCTCGTCCTTAGCATCAAGAAGACCGGTGAGGTTACTCCTGTAACAGACCATACTTATATTGTAGCAGGTAATTTTGCCAGCATCTTCGGCACTTCATGGGATGCTTCCAACACTGATAATAAGATGGAGAAGCAGACAGATGGAACCTATCAGAAGACCTACACCGTCGATCAGGCTTACGACGACGTACAGCTGAAGGTCGTGGAGGACGGTGAGAAATGGCATGGTGATGCCAGTGGTGCCAACCTGACCTTCAACCTCACTGATGCCGGTACGTTCACTGTAACCTTCGATCCGACTACCAAGGTAGTGACTGTGACGGGTGAGATTGTCGAGTTCCCGAAGTTCGAATACTCTTTTGTTACTGCCGTGGGTGACGGAACTTCCGGTTCTGTTTGGATGAATGGTGTTACCTGGGATCCAGGAGCTGCTGCCAACAAGATGACAAAGGTCAGCGACGATGTATGGGAGATTATGTTCGAGAATGTTCCTGCAACTGACAACCTGCAAGTGAAGTTCGTCCTCGACGGAGACATAAACTGGACTTATAACTTCGGTGGTACGTTTGCTGCCTTCGGTCAGGAAACGGCCGCAGTTATGAATGGTGATAATATTACGTTTAGCACGACAGAGGCAACGAATATTACACTTAAGCTCGACCTGACAGGCTTCAACTTTGCTACTAAGGAGGGTGCTAAGTTCACCATCACATTGGGAACAGAGCCTCCTGTTGAAGAGGCTACCTATCTTGTTGCCGGTTCTTCTGTGGCTCTCTTCGGCACAGCGTGGACTACAGAAACCGATGCCAACAATCTGACAGCGGATGCAACGACAGGTCTCTATAGCAAGAGCTGGAGCAAGGTTGCACTGGAGGCAGGCGACATCGAGTACAAGATTGTGAAGAAGACTGCCACTGCTACCACATGGATTCCTGATGGCGACAACCAGAAGTACACGATTGACGAGGCTGGCGATTATGATGTAGTCGTTACCTTCAATCCAACGACTAAAGAGGCTGTCATGACTGCCACGAAGATCTATACTCCAACCCTTGAGGGCGAGGCCATCTATTGGACTGACGGAGATGTTGCTACTGCTGGTAATACAGCTGCTACATACGGTACAAGTACCTTCCAGTTGTCTATCACTGATACGAATGGTAAGGTTGCCATCGATGCAAACACCGCATACTTCGGTGATGCTACGTCGCAGGTGATGTTCACGCATCGTCTGAAGACTGGTGGCGCGTCGAGTTCGAAGAACGCTATGAAGCTGACTATTGGCAGCGCTGGTAAACTGCGTCTCTATGTAAGGACGGGAAGCAACAGTGCTACCGACCGCAACCTCGTGCTGACGCAGAACGGTGTAGAGCTTTACAACCAGGTTGTCAAGGAAGCCGATGCCATTGAGGTGGCAGAGAGCGATCTCAATTTGAGGGCTCCGGCACTTGACGAGCCTGTCATGAAGAAGGTTTATCCGATCATCGAGGTTGAGGTTGCAGCTGGCGAGGTCGAGATTACCTATCCGACCAACTCTCTCAACTTCTATTGCATGCAGCTGATTGCCGGTACTACTGGAATTAGCAACATTGAGGTGGAGCAGCCGATGTTCGACGAGACCAAGCCTGCTTACAACCTGAAGGGTGAGCGCGTCACGAAGAGCTATCGTGGCATGATTATCCAGAATGGTCGCAAGTTTATGAATAAGTGAGCGAAATGAGAGTCCTCGTGACTCTCATTTCCGAACGGGAATAAACTCGACCGCAGGTCAGGTTTATGAACAAGTAAGAGCATCGCTCGTCTATACGAAAAGAGGAGAAGCCTGCGGGTTTCTCCTCTTTTTTTGATGATGGGGCTCATGGGGCTTATGGGGCTTATGGGGTTCATGAGACTTATGGGGCTTATGGGGCTCATGAGACTTATAGGGCCAATGGGCCTGGGCCTTATGGGTGGGGATCAGAGACCCAGTTTCTTCTTGGCATCGTCGGCTGCACCGTCGATAGCGTCGGCAGCCTTCTTCTTCTGGGCATCAACAGCCTCGTCAACCTTCTTCTGTGCCTCGTCCTTGGCAGCATTGGCGGCTTCGTCAACGGCACCGGCAGCACCCTCGAGGGCGGCAGCTGCACTGGCGGGAGCCGATGTGATGGCATTGATCAGCGTGTTGACAGCTTCGTTCTCCTCACCAACCACAGCCTTGATCTTGTCAGCGTTTTCCGTCAGGAAGGTGCTGATCTTCTCCTGATAGATCCTGGCAGCCTCGGCATCGCCCTTTGCCAGGAACTCGGCAATCTTCTCCTTGGCCTGTTCGATGAGTGCCTTTACTTCTTCAGGATTGTTGGCGGCAATCTTCTCAGCCAGACTCTTCGTCATGTTGTCGGCATCGATGGTGGCCTGTTCTGTCAGGTCGGGAGTCTCAATGACAGATGTAGAGTCGATGGCAGGGCCCTGTCCTGTCTTACTTCCGTTACACGATGTGAATCCGATGGCAGCAACAGCCATCACTGCTAAAAGCGTCTTTCTCATAATGATAAATTTATAGTAAAACATATATTTTGGCTTGAAGTCACTGCAAATATACGAAATAATTTTGTACCTTTGCCAGTGTTTAACATCACTTAACCCATAAACAGAAAGAGAGACATGAGTAACGTAAGACCGCTTGTGGAGTGTGTGCCCAATTTCAGTGAAGGACGTGACATGGCTGTCATTCGTCAGATTGCCACCGCCGTGCAGAGCGTGGAAGGTGTCGCCTTGTTGAATGTTGACCCGGGAGAAGCTGCCAACCGTACCGTATTCACCTTCGTCGGTGAGCCGCAGGCTGTAGCAGAAGCTGCTTTCCGTGCCGTGCAAAAGGCTGGTGAGCTTATTGACATGAGCAAACATCACGGCCGCCACCCGCGCATCGGAGCTACTGACGTGCTGCCGATTATTCCTGTCAGCGGAATCTCTCTCGAAGCCTGTGCAGCACTTGCCCGTCAGCTGGCACAGCGCATTGCCGACGAGCTGCGTATTCCCTGTTATGCCTATGAGGCATCGGCCTTCCGGCCAGAACGGAAAAACCTCGCCGTCTGCCGCAGGGGAGAATACGAGGGATTGGCCGAAAGACTGACCGACCCGCAAGAAGTCCCCGACTATGGTACACGTCCCTTTGACGAAGGCATCGCCCGGACAGGATGTACGGTTGTCGGTGCCCGGGACTTCCTGATAGCCGTCAACTATAACCTGAATACCACATCGACGCGTGTGGCCAATGCCATTGCCTTCGATGTACGGGAGAAGGGACGACCGGTCCATGAACCTCAGACGGGTGAACCCGTGAGGGATGCCGGCGGCCGACCGCTGATGCAGCCGGGAACGCTGAAAGGTGTCAAGGCTTTGGGGTGGTATATCGATGAATATGGCATTGCGCAGGTGTCGATGAACATTACCGACATCCATGCTACTCCTTTGCACAAGGCATACGAAGAGGTATGCCGTTGTGCAGAGAACAGGGGCGTTCGTGTTACGGGTACGGAAATCATCGGTCTGGTACCCAGGCAGGTGCTCCTTGATGCAGGAAAGTATTTCCTGCAGAAGCAAGGCCGTCCGACAGACCTGGAGGATGAGAAGCTCTATGAGGTTGCCGTCAAGTCGATGGGATTAGACGACCTGCGTTCCTTCAACCCCCGTGAGAAGGTCATCGAACTTTTAATGAAGCGTGAGGAATGAAGTACAAGCCTCAATCCTCAACCCTCAAAGTCAACTCTACGGGACAGTGATCCGACCCCATGATCTCCGTATGTATCCTGGCATCGGCAATCTTTTCGCGCAGACGGTCTGACGTGACGAAATAGTCGATGCGCCAGCCTGCATTCTTCTGACGTGCCTGGAAACGGTACGACCACCATGAGTAGGTAATCTGTTCCGGGTACTTCCAGCGGAAGGTATCGGTAAATCCGCTGTCGAGCAAGATGGTGAACTTCTCACGCTCCTCGTCGGTGAAGCCGGCATTGCGGCGGTTGGTTTTGGGATTCTTCAGGTCAATCTCCTCATGTGCCACGTTCATGTCGCCACATACAATGACAGGCTTCTGTGCATCAAGCCGTTGCAGAAAGGCACGGAAGTCATCTTCCCACTTCATGCGGTAGTCCAGCCGGCGCAGCTCGTCCTGTGAGTTGGGTGTATAGACGGTGACGAGGAAGAAGTCGGGCATCTCCAGTGTGATGACACGACCCTCGTGGTCATGTTCTTCGATACCCATGCCGTAGGTTACGCCAAGCGGCTGATGGCGTGTGAAGATGGCCGTTCCGGAGTAGCCTTTCTTCTCGGCAAAGTTCCAATACGACTGGTAGCCTTCAAATTGAAGGTCGAGTTGTCCTTCTTGCATCTTGGTCTCCTGCAGGCAGAAGAAGTCGGCATCGAGTTGCCGGAATGCCTCGCTGAAGCCCTTACCCTCGCAGGCCCTCAGTCCGTTTACGTTCCATGAAACAAATCTCATATCAAAACAGGTATTAAAAAGAGCGTACTTTCGAAAGTACGCTCTGTATTGTTACTCCAGTGCTTCTTCCGGCAGGCCCAACTCCTTAAAGAGTTTCTTGCCGAATTCTTCGTCTTCCATGACTTTCTTTCCGTTCTCATTGCTTTCAGCAACCTGGGTGAACTCGTTCATCAGCTTATCGACGTCGCCGTACTTGTTCTGCAGTTCTGCTATCTTGGCAATAGCTGCCAACGCCTTGGTACCGTCGTCATCATCGGGTACAGACTTCTGGATTTCGGCAATTTCCTCCATCATGGGCTTGACGGCCAGCAACACATTCCTGTAAGCCTCTTTCCACTCATCGATGCTCCAGTTAGCACCATCAGTCTTTGCCTTCTCTACAATCTCTGCCAGACTGGGTGTATCAGAACTTCCCTTTGAACACGATGCTAGTCCCAGGCACATTACCAAGGCTAACACACCAACTAATGCTTTCTTCATAAATCTTGGGTTTTAGTTTGACTAATAGTAATATCGTTGCAAATATAGTGCTTTTTATTGGAATGTGCAAGCAAAATGCCGAATATTTGTGTTTCCCACAACAAAAGGCATGCAAAAAGGCGTGCCCGCTTGAGCACGCCTTACAGATGTTATCTATCCTGAAGTTATTAGAACTTGGCCATTTTGATAGCGTCAACGGCACATTCGTCGCCTTTGTTTCCCAATCGTCCACCGGCACGGTCCTTGGCCTGTTGGAGGTCGTTGGTCGTCAGCAGTCCGAAAATGACAGGAATGCTGGCCGTGGCGTTCAGGCGGGCAATGCCTTGAGTGACTCCCTGACAGATGTAGTCGAAGTGGGGGGTCTCTCCACGGATGACACATCCCAGAATGATGATAGCATCATAGCCGTCGTTGAGTGACATCTGGTGAGCACCATATATCAGTTCGAACGAGCCGGGAACGGTCTTGACGTGGATGTTTTCCGGCAGTGCGCCATGCTTTTCGAGGGTGCTGACGGCACCGTCGAGCAATGCGCCGGTTATTTCGGGATTCCATTCAGATACCACGATGCCGAAACACATGTTGGAGGCATCGGGTACTTGAGCAGGGTTGTAGTCGGACAGGTTTCTTGTTGCCATTTATTTTGCGCTTGCCCGTTCGATATATGCATCGATAGTCTGGTACTGCATAGACTGGAAGTACTTCTCTTTCACTTCCTTGTACAGCTCCAATGCCTCGGCCTTCTTGCCCTGGCTCTCCAGAATCTCACCTGCCTGAATGAGGAAAGTGGGGGAGAGAGAGTTGTTGTCGGCACGCTTGGCGGCATTCTTCAGGTGCTTGACTGCCTCGTCCAGCTTCTTGAGGTGAGCGTAGGCGTTACCCAGTGCACCCTCTGCAGCAGGAGAAACCATCTGGTCACCCTGGTCCTTATACTTCTCAAGGTACTTCACTGCCTCTTCCCAATTGCCTTGCTGGGCGTATGCCAGTCCGCTGTAGAGGTTGGCGAGGTTTGCATTCTTTCCGCTGAACTCGTCGGCGAGCTTTGCAAAACCCTTGAAGTCAGTGCTGTCACCCAGCAGTGCCTTTGCCATGTCGTCGTTAGCGAAGTAAGTCTGACCCTTTGCCAGTGCCTCCTGACCCTTTACACGATTGGGTGTGATAACGAGCATGTCGATGATAACCCACAATGCAATGATTGCTACGATAGCGATAACGCCACCGATAATGACCTTCTTGTTCTTAAGGAAGAAGGCTTCTGATTTGCTCAACGCATCTTCATTCTTCTGTGCGTTGTTCTTAACATTTTTATCTGCCATTATTATAGTTGTTTTATGTTCTTTTTTGTCATGTGCCAACTTTTGCGCGGCAAAGGTACTCATTTTATCGGATATAGTAAAATTTATTGCCGACTTTTTTTGTTTTTAAGCCTTAAAAGCAGTAAATTTGCACCAAAATACATGTTTCTGGACTCATAATAAATCAATAAAAAGAAAAATAAGACGGTGATTCTACAGAGATTGTCGATATTGAACTATAAGAATATTACGGAAGCCACGCTTGACTTCTCGCCGAAGATGAATTGTTTTATCGGTCATAACGGGGTGGGGAAGACCAACGTGCTTGATGCCATCTATTACCTCTCCTTCTGTCGCAGTCTGCATAATCCTATTGATTCGCAGGTCATGCGTCACGATGCAGATTTCTTTGTACTGGAAGGACGTTACGTGGAATGTGGAGAGCAGGCCGCAGGACCCGATTCGACGGTCGCCAGGGATGGTGAAGAACCGTCGCTCAACATTTACTGTGGCATGAAGCGTGGCACGAAGAAGCATTTCAAGCATGACAAGAAAGAGTACAAGCGGCTTTCCGAACATATCGGGCGCATACCGCTGGTCGTTGTCTCGCCAGGAGATACCATGCTTATTGAAGGCGGCAGCGAGGAACGGCGCCGGCTGATGGATATCGTCATCTCACAATATGACAATATGTATATTGAGATACTGACCCGTTACAATAAAGCCCTGCTGCAGCGTAACACCCTTCTCAAGCAGGAAGAACGTGAGCCCGACCCGGAAGTGTTGGCCATCCTGGAGGAGCAAATGGCAGTTGAAGGCGAACAGGTATATCAGAAACGTGCTGCTTTCGTCAGAGAACTGATACCGGTCTTCCAACGTTATTATCAGGAAATCTCACAGTGCAAGGAGCAGGTCGGACTGACGTATATCTCTCATTGTCAGCGTGGGCTGTTATTGGATGTCATCCGGCGGGACCGTCACAAGGACCGTGCAGTAGGCTACTCGCTTCATGGCGTCCATCGTGATGATCTGGAGTTTACCTTGGATGGACACCTGATGAAGCGTGAGGGATCTCAAGGACAGAACAAGACTTACGCCATTGCCCTGAAGCTGGCGCAGTTCGATTTTCTGAAACGAACCATCTCACGCACCACTCCCTTGCTACTGCTTGATGACATCTTCGACAAGCTCGATGCCGACCGTGTGGAACAGATTGTCAGGCTGGTGTCAGGAAACAACTTCGGACAGATATTCATTACCGATACCAATCGCGAACATCTGGACCAGATACTCTCCACGTCTCACATGGACTATAAAATCTTCCACGTTGAAAATGGGGAGATTAAAGTTTAGAGTTCAGAGTTTAGAGATTAAAGTTTAGAGTGAAGAGTGGGGGAATTACTACCGCCCTGCATATAAAGCGGAAATTGAAAATCGTTAAATCGTAAATTAATAAGGTGTTTAAACGCGACGTCAAAAAACTCCATGAGCTCATCCTGCGTAACCTTCGGGAGCAGGGACTGGAGACTCCGCTGCTGCAGAAACGGCTGATTGAAGCCTGGCCTGTGGTAGCTGGTTCAGCTGTGGCACGTTATACACAAGAGGTGGTCATTCGTAACCAGACACTTTATGTCCGATTGTCCAGTCCGGCACTGCGTGCTGAACTCAGCATGCGCCGTCAGTTGCTGGTCAAGCAACTGAACGACTATGTGGAGAGTCAGGTTATCACTGACATCCGTTTCAACTGATGATGATCCGGTCTTGAGCCTTTAAAATATAATAAGGTACACGCGTACGGTCCTGATGGCTGCTATTTACGGCCACTTTCTTCTGGACTTTTTCTTCTTCGTTCTTCGGGAAGGCTTTCTCTTCCTTGAAGAGTTTCAGTGTGGCAGTAATGACGGGATCGTCAGCATTCAGGTACTCCGTCCACGCCTGTTCGTTCATGATATTGTATATGATACGGCTGTTGACGTAGCGTTCCAGCAGCTTGTGTGACTTCTGAATCATGAGGTTACGGCGTTTCAGTCCGTTCTTGTCGGCATAATTGGCAAACATCTCCACGGTGTTCTGCTTCTGCAGATAGGCCGACAGCGACGGCATGTCCTTGAATGTACTCAGCTTTGCCCTGTTCTCGTCAGTGTAGCTATAGGCAAACTGCAGGATGAGTCCGGTCATAGCAGCCTCTTTGTAGTAGGATGTCATGCCCAGTGTGTCTTCCGGAATGAAGATGTCAGGTGTGATACCGCCACCACCATATACCGTTCGTTTCTCGATCAGCGTATGATAGGCCGGTCCGGTATGCTTGATGCTGTCCTGCGAGAAGTACTCTCCATGCTGATAGCGCGTCATGAGATCTGCCTCGTAGTCCTGATCAGCTCCTGATGTATAGGGCTTCTGAATACAGCGTCCTGACGGTGTGTAGTAACGTGCAATGGTCAGACGGATCATGGAGCCGTCGGTAAACGACAACGGTTGCTGCACCAGCCCCTTGCCAAAGGAGCGTCGTCCGATAATGGTTCCGCGGTCGTTGTCCTGTATGGCACCTGCCAGAATCTCTGCTGCCGATGCCGATCCCTCGTCAATAAGTACCACCAGCGGCATGCGCTGATAGGAGCCATGGCCGTCACTGCGGTACTCCTGTCGGGGAGACTTGCGCCCTTCGGTATAGACGATGAGGCTGTTCTTCGGCAGAAATTCATTGGCAATCTTCACTGCGGAGGCGAGATAGCCGCCCGTATTACCGCGCAGGTCGATGACCAGGTTGCTGAAACGCTCTTGGGACAGGGTGCCTAATGCGATGAGCATCTCCGAATAGGTGTTCTCGCCGAAGTTCTTGATTCGGATATAACCTGTCGTATTGTCGAGCATATACACGGAATTGATACTCTTGATGGGAATCTCACCACGAGTTATCGTGAAGTACTGGACCTTCTTCTCACCGTAGCGGATGATGCCGAGTTTCACCTTGGTGTCCTTCGGTCCCTTCAGTCTGTGCATGGCTTCCTCGTTGGTAACAATCTTTCCCACGAACGGCTGGTCGTCAATGCTCACAATCTTGTCGCCAGCCAACACTCCGGCTTTTTCTGACGGTCCGTTGGTAATGACGTTCTGTACGTGGATGGTGTCCTGACGAATGGTAAACTCAATGCCGATGCCGGAGAAGGAGCCGCGCAGGTCGTCGTTGGCTATCTGCACATCCTTGGCTGCAATATAGACCGAATGGGGGTCCAGCTCCGACAGGATCTGCGGCATAGCACCTTCCACCAGGTCTTCCATGTTGACGGTATCGACATACTGGTCACTGATGATCTGCAGCAGGCTGTTCAGCTTGTTG
Source organism: uncultured Prevotella sp. (assembly GCA_905236875.1). Taxonomy (GTDB): domain Bacteria; phylum Bacteroidota; class Bacteroidia; order Bacteroidales; family Bacteroidaceae; genus Prevotella. The sequence continues at coordinate 21,211 of CAJOQT010000072.1, forward strand.
CCACTTGAATTGATGATGTTCAGCCGGTTACCTGACAGGTGGTTGGCATAGAATGTTCCGATGAGTATGCCCACCACGACGCACAGCGCCATGAGTAGCGGCATAAAGCGGTTCGATTTCTTCTGCATATCTTTATTTAGCTATTTGGTTGATGTCAATGAATATCACCTCGATGCCGGCCCGTTGCAGCAGTTCAATGCCGTCGGTCAGACGGTACTGCTCACCATAGACCACCCGTCGGATGCCTGCCTGGATGATGAGCTTGGCGCACTCGATGCAGGGTGATGCCGTGATATAGATGGTTGCCCCGTCGGAATTGTTCGACGAGCGGGCCAGCTTGGTGATGGCGTTGGCCTCGGCATGCAGCACGTAGGGCTTCGTCACGTTCAGTTCGTCCTCGCAGACGTTCTCGAATCCGCTGGGCGTACCATTGTAACCGTCACTGATGATCATCTTGTCCTTTACCACCAATGCGCCTACTTGTCTGCGCTGACAGTAGGAGTTTTCTGCCCATATTCGTGCCATGCGCAGATATCTTTGGTCTAACTTTAGTTGCTTGTTGTTCATAGGGCTAATGGGGCTAATGAGTCGAATGGGGCGAATGGGACCGATGGGTCGAAGGGGAGTTCGGGGATTTCCTGGACTTCTGTTTCTGGGGCATTGCAATACCATTGCGCTTCAGCAGAGCATCGATGGTTGGCTCGCAACCCCGGAAACGCTTGTAAAGTGTCATCGGGTGCTCCGTGCCGCCCTTGCTCAGGATATTGTCACGGAAACTCTGAGCTGTCTTGCGGTCGAAGATACCATGCTTCTTGAAGACACTGAATGCATCGGCATCGAGCACCTCAGCCCATTTGTAGCTGTAATAACCGGCAGCATAGCCGCCTGCCATGATGTGAGAGAACTGCACCGTCATGCAGGTGTCAGGTAACTGTTCGCCGATGATAGCCTTCTTCCAGGCATCCTTCTCGAAGGAGATGATGTCGTCGGTAAACTCATCCTTCCTGGTGTAGTAGGCCATATCCAGCAATCCGAACGAAACCTGACGCAGACAGGCTGTGGCAGCCATGAAGTTGCGGCTGCGGACAATACGGCGTATCAGTTCGTCGGGTAGTGGCTCGCCAGTCTGGTAGTGGAAGGCAAAGGTACGCAGGAACTCTTTTTCTATGGCGTAGTTCTCCATGAACTGCGAGGGCAGCTCAACGAAGTCCCACCATACGTTGGTACCCGAGAGGCTCTCAAAACGTGTGTTGGCAAACATGCCGTGCAACGAATGGCCGAACTCATGCAGGAAAGTCTCCACTTCACCCAAGGTCAGCAGGGCAGGCTTGTCCTCTGTCGGTTTCGTCAGATTCATCACTACCGAGACATGGGGACGGACGTTTTCACCTTTACGGTCAATCCACTGCCCTTGATATTCCGTCATCCAGGCTCCTCCCTGCTTACCCTTGCGGGGGTGGAAGTCGGCGTAGAAGACAGCGAGATACGTGCCGTCCTTGTCGAATACCTCGTAAGCCTTCACGTCAGGATGATAGACGGGAATGTCCTTGTTCTCCTTGAACGTTATGCCGTACAGCCGGTTGGCGAGTCCGAACACACCGTCGATGACCCGGGACAGTTCGAAGTAGGGGCGCAGCATCTCTGAGTCGATGTTGTACTTCTTCATCTGCAGCTTGTGAGAGTAGAACGCAGTGTCCCAAGGTCTTAAGTTAAATGAAGATGCCTCATTGCTCATTTTGTGAAGCTCTTCCCTTTCCTTGACTGCCGTAGGCTTATAGGCATCGATGAGGTTGTTTAGCAGACGATAGACATTGCGGGAGTTGGATGCCATACGGTGTTTCAACACGTAGTCGGCATAGGTTCTGTATCCCAGCAATTGGGCAATCTCGCGGCGTAGATTGATGAGCCGCTTGCAAATCTCTATGTTGTTTTCACTATTGTCGTGGGTACAGAGAGTGTTGCGTGCCATATACATCTGACGGCGTAGCTCCCGCTGTGTGGAGTAGGTCATGAAAGGCGAAAATGACGGCATGTCGAGTGTGAAGAGCCAACCGTAATTGGTTTGAGATTTGTCTGTCTCCTCATTCCTGAATCTTTGTCTGGCTTCTTCGGCTGCGGCATCAATGGCTGTCTGGGGCAGTCCGTCCAATTGTGCCTCGTCGGTAATCCGCAACGTAAAGGCCTTCTGCTCTTTCAGCAGGTTCTGCGAGAACTGCAGCGAGAGCATCGAAGCCTCCTCTGTCAACTGGCGCAGGTGCTCTTTGCCTGCCTCATCGAGCAAGGCACCACCGCGCACGAGTCCTTCGTAGGTGTTGTCCAGAAGCCGTTTCTCTTCAGGTGTCAGCCTGCGGTGATGCAGGTGAACCTGACGGATGCGTTCAAAGAGCTTCGGATTCAACCTCACGTCGTTGGCGTGCTTGGTCAGTATGGGCTGCATTTTCTGGGCCAGCGCATCCATCTCGTCGTTCGTCTCTGCCGACAGCAGATTGAAGAACACTGTTGATACTTTGTCCAGTAATCCGTAGTAGTCTTCGTCGTCATCCTTGTTGAGAATGGTATTGTCGAATGTCGGACGTTCAGGGTTGTTGACGGTCTTCTCTATCTGCTCGTTGTCACGTCGTATGCCCTCCATGAAGGCTTCCTCAAAGTCTTCCAGACGAATACGGTCAAAGGGCACCGTGTCGTGAGGTGTCCCGAATGGTTCCAGAAACGGATTTCTATGCTCGCTCATGTCAGTTTCAGAAAATGTATATCTACAAAGATGCAAAGATAAGGAAAAGAAATGAAAAACACAAAAAAACAAATTGGTTTTGTGCTCTTATAATAATCTTTAACGGTTGGAATTTACACCCTTACATCAGCAGACGTTCGAGCATGGGGATTTCGATGCGTCCCCGATGGAGTGTGAGCAGACCGTCAGCCTGCATGCTGTTGAGTGCCTGTGATATTTCCAGTCGGCTGCATCCCAGTTCAGCAGCCAGCCGCTTCATGAGTATATGGAAAGTCTTGGAACCTGCCGGCCGCAGGGTGTGCTGGATGAAGAAACGTATCAGTGTGGCCTGCAGCGACGGTGAAACGGAACGCCAAGTATGGCGAGAGAGACGCTGTGTCTCCGTAGCCATGATGTTGAGCATGTTGAGGCGGAAAACCAGCTGTGAGTCCAGCAGTAGCAGGACTTCCTGTTTGTCGATGGTGATGAAATGACAGGGTTGGGCGGCCTTGAACGATGATGTATAGCGCTGATGGATTCCGAAAAGCCGTTCCGGTTGGATGATGTAGGGTGCAGAGAGCTGTTCGACGACGTGGTAGCCGTGGTCGTCGGCTGCCGTGCGGACCTCCAACTGACCATTGATGAGAAAACAGAGGTGGGTACACGGGGCGCCCTCGGAGACCACCTTCTTGCCTTTGTCGTATTTGGCAAAGCCAATCTTGGTGTGTGTGACGACCTGCATGAGCTCGTCATGGCTCATGCCCTGAAACAGCGGGAACTGTAACAGTTTGTCGTAAATCTTCAGTTCCGGACTCACTCGCTTATCTTGTCTTGCAGGGAGGGAGAGAACCAGACGGCCAGCTCGCCTTTCTGGTCGGTATAGATAAAGTAGGCCATGAGTTCCGGATGCTTGTCAAGCAGCTGTCTGGCCCGTTCCATACCCATCACCATAAACGAGGTGGCAAAGGCATCGGCAGTGGCACAGTCCTTGGCCAGTACGGTAGCAGAGAGCAGTGAATGCTGAATAGGACGTCCGGTAGCAGGATCAATGGTATGGGCATACTTCTTGCCACCTTTATAGTAGAAGTTACGGTAGTTGCCGCTGGTTGCCATCGCCTTGTCGGTAACATTGAGTACGGTCTGGTTTTCCTGTTGTATGCCCAAAGTGTCGTCGATGGGCTTGGTCACACCGATGCGCCAGGGCAGTCGGGTGGGGTTGATGCCTTTAGTCACCACTTCACCGCCAATCATGACCATATAGTTAGAGATGCCCTGCTTTTCAAGGAAACGTGCCACCACGTCACAGCCGTAACCCTTGGCAATGGCCGAGCAGTCGAGCATGACTCGCGGGTCGCGTTTGCCAAGCCCCCGTCCTCCGCGCTCGGTGAAATACGACACCTTGTCGTAGCCCACAAACTGGAGGATGCTGTCTATCTGATGCTGCGTAGGCATCTCGCCCTGCTTGAAGCCAAAACCCCAGGCGTTGACCAAGGGTGCAACGGTAATGTCAAAAGCGCCGTCGGTATCTTTTGATATCTTTTCTGCCAACTCGTAAACTTCCAGAAACATGTCGCCCTCGGGGGTCTTGGGAATATAATGTTCGCCCTGGTTGATTTTCGAGATGATACTCTTCTCGTTGAACATCGATAGTGCCTGGTCAACCTTCTTCAGCTCTGCCTCTATCTTTGATTTCAAATTGTCGGTATGTTGATAGGTGATCTTGTAGGTCGTCCCGAAGATAAACCCCTCGTCCGTCTGGTAGGGCATGTCACGCTGGTTCTTGATGACCCATACTGTGCCAATGATAAGCAGCAGGAGCAGAGGGACTTGCCAATAGAGCCGTTTCTTTTGTTTGTCGTCCATAGTTGTATTGGTATTGGATACTTTATAGTTTTGACAGTTCTAAATATCGATAATCACATTGAAGGTGCCTCCCAGACGGGTGTCGCCGTAGATACCGTAACCGGGAATGTACCAGGTTTGTCCGATGTCGCCGTCGTCATGGAACAGACGGCGCTTATAACGGACACTCCATCCCAGATGCAGGGGACCGAATATCTTGGCATCGACGCCGACAACCAATTCGAACCAGTGCTGTGAGCAGGAAGCCTGGTCAATACGGAAGCCGGATTCCCACTTCCATACAGGGTCGGGAAGGTCGCGACGTTCCAGGTCAACCTTGTAGTTGGTGAAAGCATAGCGTATGCCGCCATACAGCCGGTTGTCTGCGTGCTTGTTCTTCAGCAGGTTGATGTCGCAGCCAATGCGGTAATAGGGTGCCGCAGTCTTGTAGTAGATATTGGTCACCTCGTCAAAATAGTCTGCCTTACCATAGCCTATTTCAACGATTGGGAACCACTTGTCGCGCAGGTTGATACGCAATGCTCCCTCGTACTGACCGTAGTCGTTCAGGAGCATCTGGCCGGCTCCGAAGAGGTCACCCGATACCTGAACGCCCCGGAAGAAGGGTATGGTGTCTTCTTCAATGACAATGACCTTCTGTGCTACGACACCACAGGACCCAGTCAAGAGCAGCATCAGACTAACGATCCGCCCTAAAATAGATATGGAAATGTTCTGTCGATAAGTCATAGTTCACTTCAGATTTGTTGATGCAGATGGAGTCGATAATGTTGTGAGAGCCTAACCGGACATCGGTAATGGTGTGGAAGAAGGCAATGTTACAGTCCACCGACTCGAAGTGGGGCTTGTTTTCCTTCTTGATATACACAACGTCACTATATGAGCCGTTTTTGCTGTTTACCACAAACAACAGCGTGTCTTCAGGATTCGTGTAGCCTATAGGCAGCTGGAACAAGGTGATGTCCTTGACATGGTCCAGGATAGCCGTGTCAGTCCTGTTGATACGTTGGCTCAGAACGGTCAGCGTATCTTTCAGCGTGTCAGCCGTGCCGTCCGCCTTCTTCAGGGTATAGACGGTTGCTACCACGTTTTTTACAGGACAGTCGATGCTGCTGCAGGAAAAGGTTAAAAGTAAAAAAGTAAAAAGGTAGAAGGGTAAGAAGTATAAGCCTCCTGCCTTTTTCCTTACTTTTCCTATATACTGCCGGAATCTCATTTCTTACTTTCTTGTTTTATATAACCTTCTCTATCTGGTAGTCGTTACGTCCCTGTGAGGAACGGCTGATGAGGTCTCCCAGAAAGCCTGTCAGGAACAGTTGTGTACCCATCATCATCATGGTCAGGGCGATATAGAAGAACGGGGAGTCGGTTACCAGACGCATGGGAATACCCTGTGAGAGTGCCCAGAGCTTTGAGGCTCCCAGATAGAAAGCTGCCAGGAATCCGATGAGGAACATAATGGTGCCCAGGAATCCGAAGACGTGCATCGGCTTCTTGCCGAAGGTGCCCAGGAACCACAGTGTTATCAGGTCGAGATAGCCGTTGACAAAACGGTTCCAGCCCATGAACTTCGACTTGCCGTACTGCCGCTTCTGGTGGTGTACCACCTTCTCGCCGATCTTGTCGAAACCGGCATTCTTTGCCAGATAGGGGATGAAGCGGTGCATCTCTCCAAACACCTCGATATTCTTCACCACATCAAGACGGTAAGCCTTCAGTCCGCAGTTGAAGTCGTGCAGGTTCCTGATGCCGCTAACCTTGCGTGCAGTAGCGTTAAACAGCTTCGTAGGCAGGGTTTTCGAAAGCGGGTCGTGGCGTTTCTGCTTGTAGCCGCTGACCAGGTCGTAGCCATCGACCTTGATCATCTTGTACAATTCGGGTATCTCGTCGGGCGAGTCCTGCAAGTCGGCATCCATCGTGATGACCACGTCGCCCTGAGCCTGTTCGAATCCACAGTAGAGAGCCGGCGACTTGCCGTAGTTGCGGCGGAACTTGATGCCTTTTACGTGGTCTGACGTCTTGCTCAGCTCCTCGATGACTTCCCACGAATGGTCTGTCGAGCCGTCGTTGACGAAGATGACCTCGAACGAGAAACTGTTCTCCTTCATCACACGTTCTATCCAGCTGTAAAGTTCGGGCAGCGACTCGTCCTCATTATATAAAGGTATGATTACTGAAATATCCATCATGTTTGCGATTTGACGATTTACTATTTACTGTTGTTCAACGGCAGGGTCTTGCGTTGGAGCAGTGCCGCAATGGGCATGCCTAACATGAAACCCGCCATGATAACGATTGTCAGCATGTTGAGGGAAATATCTATGGGACGCATGGATGACAGTTCGTTGATGCTTTGCTGCATCATGTCCTTCATTCCCATCTGGATGCTTTCCGGTGCATTGGCTATCTCGGTAAACTTGGCCATCAGGAAGCCATGATCCAGATAGGTGAAGTAGATATACATGACTACAGCGAACAGCAGTCCGGAGTAGAAAAAGGTCAGGATGATGTAGGCGTAGCCACGAGCGAAGGATATGATGCCTTCACGGGCAGAGTCACGGAACTTACGCAACCGTTTGCCGACATAGAAGGGTGAGATGATAAGCAAACCCAGGCTCAGCATGCCGAGCACGGGGGTCTCCAACCCCTTGATGTACAGCATGAAGATGCTTGTCCACAAGAGAAAAAGCAATGCTCCGTCAATGCGGGCAAATGCCTTGAGCTGTTGATATTCTGCGGGAGTCAATGCTATTTACTATTTGACGATTTACAATTTACACTTTATTATCGGCTGCAAAGGTACATAATTTAGTTCATAGTTCATAGTTTATAGTTCATAGTTTTGGGGTTATTTGGTTAAAATATTTTAAAACAATGGTTGGCGGCAGCAAATTCTTCATTCTTCATTCTTCATTCTTCATGAAAAGTCTTACCTTTGCAGCCGCAAAAAACGGGTGAGTCCTGTACGGCCAGCTCCCTCGGAATCCCCCAGGATGGGAACATAGCAAGGGTACTTGGTCGTAGCGGCGCGATACAGTCAGCTCGCCCA
>CAJOQT010000073.1 GCA_905236875.1 uncultured Prevotella sp.
AAAGAATAATTATATTACCTTTGCACCCGCAAAACATGAACAGGGTACCTTGGCCGATCGGTTAGGTAACGGTCTGCAAAACCGTGTAGAGCAGTTCGACTCTGCTAGGTACCTCGAATAAAATTGAAATCGGTGCTGGTGGTGTTACCTTCAGCACCGTTTCATTACCAACAAAAAACAAAAAACAACAATGGAAAGAGATCAGCAGATTTTCGACCTTATCGAGAAGGAACATCAGCGTCAGCTGAAGGGTATTGAACTTATCGCCAGCGAGAACTTCGTGAGCGACCAGGTAATGGAAGCAATGGGCAGTTACCTGACCAACAAGTACGCCGAGGGCTATCCTGGTCACCGCTACTATGGTGGCTGTCAGGTGGTTGACGAAGTGGAACAGCTTGCTATCGACCGCGTCTGCAAGCTATTCGGTGCTGAATACGCCAACGTACAGCCGCACTCTGGCGCACAAGCTAATGCTGCCGTACTGCTCACCTGCCTGAAGCCTGGCGACACCTTCATGGGACTGAACCTCGCCCACGGCGGACACCTCTCACACGGCTCACTGGTAAACACCTCCGGTATTCTCTACAAGCCTGTAGGCTACAACCTCAATGAGAAGACCGGACGTGTAGATTACGACGAGATGGAACAGCTGGCGCTCGAACACAAGCCCAAGCTGATTATCGGTGGCGGATCTGCCTATAGCCGTGAGTGGGACTACAAGCGTATGCGTGAAATTGCCGACAAGGTTGGCGCACTGCTGATGATTGATATGGCACATCCTGCCGGACTCATTGCAGCAGGTCTGCTGGACAATCCTGTAAACTATGCTCACATCGTGACTTCTACCACCCACAAGACCCTGCGCGGTCCGCGTGGAGGTATCATCCTCATGGGCAAGGACTTCGAGAATCCGTGGGGTCTGAAGACACCGAAGGGACAGGTGAAAATGATGTCGCAGCTGCTGAACTCTGCTGTCTTCCCCGGTCAACAGGGCGGTCCGCTCGAACATGTCATCGCAGCCAAGGCCGTTGCCTTCGGTGAAGCATTGAAGCTGGAGTTCAAGGAGTGGGCACAACAGGTACAGAAGAATGCCAAGGTGCTGGCAGAGGAACTGGTCAAGCGCGGCTTCACCATTGTCAGCGGCGGTACCGACAACCACTCTATGCTGGTTGATCTTCGCACGAAGTATCCTGAACTGACAGGTAAGGTAGCAGAAAACGCACTCGTTGCTGCTGACATTACAGTCAACAAGAACATGGTACCGTTCGACACCCGTTCGGCCTTCCAGACCAGTGGTATCCGTCTCGGTACACCTGCCATCACCACACGTGGTGCCAAGGAAGACCTCATGGTGCTCATTGCAGAACTCATTGAAGAAGTGCTGAATGATCCTGAAAACGAACAAGTTATTGCCTCTGTCCGTAAGCGCGTCAATGAAAAGATGAAGGACTATCCCCTCTTCGCCTACTAACAGAACGTAGTCAGGACAAACGTTTACGTTATTTTTTCTGCCTGCAATGTTATAATGAAGGAAAAATCATTGTAACTTTGCAGGCAGAAATCATTAGAACAATAAAACAAACTACTTAAAAACTAGAAACTATGGGTAAGAAATTTGTTATCGGAGACAGACAGAAAAACGAGTGGATAGCCATTTTCGACAATGCCGCCAAACAGATGAGTTTCAAGAGCGACCTGAATCTGGCCAAGGAATACGAAGCAGAAGAAGATGCCATTCTTGATCTGCAGGCTATGCAGGCAACAGGCTTTTTCAGCGATCTGGAGGTTTATCTGAAGGAAGAAGACGGGAAAGCATACCTCATAGGTGAACGTGACAATTTCCACCCGATGGGCTAAACAACAACAAAGGCGGGAAGTTCCCGCCTTTATTATTTCACCATACTGCGGAGTCGTCCGCAGTTTTTTATGGTCATCCCATTAAAGCTGTGCCTTCAACGAAGCAATTGACTCACGCAAGGCAGCAATCTTCTCTTCACTATCATGCTGCTTCTTACGCTCCAGTGCTACAACAGTCTCAGGGGCATTAGCCACGAAACGCTCGTTCGACAGCTTCTTCATCACGCCAGCCAGGAAACCTTCCAGATGCGCAAGCTGCGCCTCCTGCTTCTCAATCTCTGCGTCAATGTCGATCATGTTGCCAAGAGGAACAGCATATTCTGTCATGCCTACCATGAAAGTGCTGGCAGTACTGTCCTTCTCACTGACTGAAGTAATAGCCTCCAGATTTGCCATCTTCACAACAGCATCAGCATACTGGCCGCCAAGCTGGGAGTTCACTACCTGCAACGTTAGTTTCTCCTTGTTGGCAATATTCTTCTGTGCACGCACGGTACGCACACCGCTGACCACTTGTTTGATGGTCTCCACGTCATTGAGCAGGATATTCTCATCCTCCGTAGGTGCACTGAGCTTTAGTTCCTGACGCATAATACTCTCACCGTCCTTGCGTTCGTAGAGAGCCTGCCAAAGTTCCTCGGTAATGAAAGGCATGAAGGGATGTAGCATCTTCAGCAACTTGTCGAAGAAATCGAGCGTACTCTCGTAGGTCTTAGCATTGATAGGCTGTTGCTGTCCGTTGACATAGGCAGGCTTGACCATTTCGAGATACCAGCCGGAGAACTCGTCCCAGAACAACTTATAGACCACCATCAAAGCCTCTGATATACGGTATTTAGAGAACAGGTCGTCAAGCTCAGCAGCTGCGGCTTTCAATTTAGCATCAAACCATTTCACAGCCAACTGCTCTGCACCCGTCTGCTCTATATCGTTGCTGACCTGCCAGCCTTTCATGAGGCGGAAGGCGTTCCAAATCTTATTGTTGAAGTTACGCCCCTGCTCACACAGAGCCTCGTCGAAGAGAATGTCGTTACCTGCAGGTGCAGAGAGCATCATACCCATACGCACACCGTCTGCACCGAACTTCTCGATAAGCTCGATGGGATCCGGGCTGTTACCCAGCGACTTCGACATCTTACGACCCAGCTTGTCGCGCACGATACCTGTGAAATAGACGTTCTTGAAGGGGAAGGTACCCATATACTCCTCGCCAGCCATGATCATGCGAGCCACCCAGAAGAAGATGATATCCGGAGCTGTCACCAAGTCACTGGTGGGATAATAGTACTTGATTTCCTCGTTGCCAGGGTTGTTGATTCCGTCGAACAGCGAGACTGGCCAAAGCCATGATGAGAACCAGGTGTCGAGGGCATCCTCGTCCTGACGCAGGTCGCAGAGCTGCAGGTTGGCGTTACCGCTTGCCTTGCGTGCCAACTCGAGGGCCTTCTCGGCGGTCTCTGCGACAACGAACTTCTCCTCGGCGGGAGAACCGCCGGCCATACTGTCATAATAATATGCAGGAATGCGGTGTCCCCACCACAGCTGACGAGAGATACACCAGTCCTGGATGTTCTCCAGCCAGTTCTTGTAGGTGTTGACATACTTCTGCGGATAGAAATGCATCTCCCCGTTAAGTACAGGCGGCAATGCGATGTCTGCAAAGTGCTGCATCTTAAGGAACCACTGAAGCGAGAGACGCGGCTCAATAGGCGTATCGGGATTACGCTCCGAGTAACCCACCTTATTGGTATAGTCCTCAATTTTCTCCATCAGTCCGGCAGCCTGCAGGTCCTTGACAATCTGCTTACGGCACTCCATACGGTCCATGCCGACATACAGCGGCGACTGCTCCGAGATGGTGCCATCGGGGTTAAAGATGTCGATGGTCTCCAGATTGTGCGTCTTACCCAGCATATAGTCGTTCGTATCATGGGCAGGAGTCACCTTCAGACAGCCCGTACCAAACTCGATATCAACGTAACGGTCCTCGATGACGGGGATAACACGATTCACTAAAGGAACGATAACCTTGCGGCCCCTGAGCCATTGGTTCTTCGGGTCCTTGGGATTGATACACATGGCCGTATCACCCATGATGGTTTCAGGACGGGTGGTAGCAACGACAGCGTAGTAGCCACGCTCGTCGTGGTGGATGACAGCCCCCTCTTCGCCCCCCGAAGGGAGCACTATAGTTTCAGCATTAGGGCCTATTGTAGCCCCCTCGGGGGCGGAGGGGGGGGCCACATAGTATTTCAGGTGATAGAGGTGACTCTTCTCCTCTTTATATACCACCTCCTCAGTAGAGAGGGCGGTGAGGGCCTTTGGGTCCCAGTTCACCATACGCATACCACGATAGATCAGTCCTTTGTTGTAGAGATCAACGAATACCTTGATAACACTCTGGCTACGCGTCTCGTCCATCGTGAAGGCGGTACGGTCCCAGTCACAGCTGGCACCCAAGCGGCGCAACTGCTTCAGAATGATGCCACCGTGCTCGTGGGTCCAATCCCAGGCATGCTCCAGGAACTGCTCACGTGTGAGGTCATGTTTCTTGATACCCTCACCTGCGAGTTTCTTCACCACCTTCGCCTCTGTAGCTATCGAGGCGTGGTCGGTTCCCGGTACCCAGCATGCGTTCTTACCCTCCATACGGGCACGACGTACCAAGATGTCCTGAATCGTGTTATTCAGCATGTGTCCCATGTGCAGCACACCTGTCACGTTGGGCGGCGGAATAACGATAGTATAGGGTTCACGTCCATCCGGCTTACTGGCAAACAGCTTGTTGTCCAGCCAATATTGATACCATTTCGATTCGACCTCACGAGGATCGTATTTGCTTGCTAATTCCATAATTTACTGATACTTGTCTAAAATTGCCTGCAAAGGTACAAACAAAAAATGAAACCACCAAATTTTAATGCAGTCAAACACCTTTCAACCACTTACATTTGTATGACGCTCTCATGACCGTCGTATGTCACCTGTCTGGTCTGACCGTCCGGCATTACAATGACGAACTTCCGCTGAAGGATCATACCCGTATAGTTCCCCTGACGCGAACCAATCATGAGTTGACGGGATTTGTCGTTCCATCGGAAAGTAATCGTAGAATAAAGGCTTTTCTCATAATTATAGTTGTCGCCCTCGTCCTCATATAGTACGAAGATACCGTCAGCCCCAGGATAGACATGTATCTCCAAGTTATCCCAAGGTTTCTCACCGACATATTGCATCTCGGGTCCCAGCGGCAGAATGCTGCCGGCACGGACAAACATCGGCACACGGTCGATGGAGGTCTCCAACGTGACGTTCCTGCCGCCCTTATAGCGTTTGTTCGTCCAGAAGTCGTACCAGTCCGTTCCTTTTGGCAGGTACTTCTCTGCTGTCTTTGTAGCGGTGAAGTCAAGACTTCCGACAGGAGAACTGTCGGATACAGACCGACGGTCCCAGCCACTCATAGCATCCTCCTTGATAATTTTTTCCTCCGTATATTGCGGGTCGAGAATGGGAGCGGCCAGAATGCTATGCCCGAACATGAATTCGTCGGCCATATCCCATACCTTTTTGTCTTCAACGAAGTCACAAAACAGCGGTCGCAGATAGCTGTCGTTATTGCTGGTCACCTGCCAGGCCATACTATATAAATAAGGTATAAACCTGTAACGCAGACGAATCGTTTTTTCAATGGCATCATAAATCGGCTCACCCTTTTGACCGAACTGCCATATCTCTCGTGGAGCATCGGCACCATGACTGCGGAAGACCGGGCAGAAGAAGCCATACTGCATCCAACGCACATACAACTCCTGGAACTGCGGATTGCTTGGCGCTGAGCCCGGACCTCTGGTATTGTAGGCATTACAGAAGAAACCGCCGATATCAGTATTGAAATTGGGATTGCCCGTCAGTGAGAAACTCAGTCCAGCGGGCACCTGTTTGCGCAGCATGTCCCACGACGAAGACACATCGCCGCTCCACATGTTTGAGCCATAGTGCTGCTGACCAGCAAACGCGCTACGAGTCATGATGAAGACACGCTTTGCCGATGAAGCATTGGCAACTGACAATTGACTCTTGCGCTGTGCTTCATAGACACCACGCACCGTCTCCAACGGAAAAGCATTTCTCAGCGAACGCCATGTGCCGCCACAGACGGGATGGGCATAATCTGACTCACGAGGATTAAAGAAGTCCGGATCGGTAGAGTCCATCCACCACGCATCTGTACCATAGTCATAGAGTGTCTTCAGGTATTTCCAGTAAATGTCACGGGCCTCCGGACTGAAGGCATCATAGACCTTAACGCCAGAAGGATAGTCCATACGCGGCGGCCAAATATGCGACAGACCACTCTGTGGCCATGTCTCGATAGGCAGCAGCAAGCCTTTCTCGTTGAGTTCTCGGAACTGCTGCGTCTGGGGACCAAAACTGGCCCATATCGAAATCATGAAATGCGCATGCTTGCGATGTACATTGTCTATCATCTGCCTACCGTTCACGAAGTCTTCTGACAAGAAGTCCATTGCATTCCACAGATAATTGGAACCCCAGTACTGCCAGTCCTGTATGATACCGTCGAGCGGCACCTGCAACTCACGATACTTATCGACAACAGCCTCGGTCTCGGCAGCGGTCTTATAACGCTCCTTCGACTGCCAGAAACCGTATGTCCACAAAGGGAACATTGGTACATCGCCCGTCAGATAACGCATACAGGCAATGACACCGTCGGCTCTTCCACGGGAGGAACCTGAAACTGCTCCATACATAAAATAATAGTCAATACCCTCGCCTGCCTCTGAAGTAAACGACATACCGTTTTCATCGTCATCAAACTGTGTAGGCGAATAGTTGTCCCAGTAAATCCCCCACCCTTTGATGCTCTGTAAAACATTCTGGAAGTCCTCCAGGTTCGACTGCTCCATGCGCTTGTGTTCTCCACGACGGTTCATCTTACCATTCTGAATGGTACCGAGTCCATAGATAGCCTCATTCCTGTCCAGGATAAAGGTCTGGCACACCTGACCGACAGGATTCTGGGTAGTGGGAGGAACAATCTTATAGTCTTTCTCACGCAACAACAGTTTGCCTTGTGCCGTGAAAAAGGTCAACGCACCTGTCGTACGGTCTTCAACGACCTTCAGTTCGCTGCTTGACCATGCATTTCCCTTTCTCGTTACCTCCACATCCCCCGGTTGTGCAATGACCACAAGGGATTTTGTTGGCGTTCCTTTCGTTACGTGGACGATGTTTGAAGTAATGAACTCCACCTTCACTTGGGCAAGACTGCTCCCTGTGACCAGCAGTCCCAAAAGAATCACTGTCAGCTTTCTCATAACTATTTCTTATTAATCATATCATTACTAATATTGCAAAGGTAGTGAAAACCGTAGGAAGTAGAAACATGATGGCGTTAAATAATTGAAAAAATGACACTAAAAGTTCATATTTATTGGATTTTTGATTTACTTTTGTCCAAAATTTACGTCAAACAAGTAAAAATAACAAATAAGAGCTATATGAAAAAAATGATATTGATGTCGCTCCTGCTCATTTGCGGAGTCACGTTTGCAGCTGCTCAGGCAGAGATTAAGTTTGACAAGCTGACCCATAATTTCGGTACTTTCTCCGAGAAGGACGCCAAGGTCAGTTGCGTGTTTACCTTCACCAATGTAGGCGATGCTCCCTTGATTATCAATCAGGCGGTTGCCAGCTGCGGATGTACGGTGCCCGAATATCCCAAGACTCCTGTCAAGCCAGGCGAGACAGGCGAAATCAAGGTCACCTACAATGGCAAGGGTAAGTTCCCCGGTCATTTCAAGAAGATGATTACCATTCGTACCAATGGCAAGACAGAAATGACACGTCTCTATATTGAAGGAGACATGACTGAATAGTCAGGTATTCAGAACGAATAGCTGAATCCCAGCGAACAGAATTCCATAAACTGCCAGTAGCCAAGATCTTCGTCACGTGCTCCACTGTCGTCGAAGCGCGGATAGACATAGATATTGGTAGTGATGTATTTGCTGACCTTCAGTTCCAGTGTATTCTCCCACTCCACCAGTGCACGCTTATATGAAGTATAGCCGTACAGGCGTGTCTTCCATGTTACTTGTTCAGCCATCTTCCACGTCAGGTCAACAGTGAGCTGCGAACCGATATCGTGCAAGCTGTGATTCCCTTCTTTAAGGCCATAGCGCGTAGAAAGTCCCAGTCGTCCCACATAACGAAAGTTGTATGACAAGGGCGAGATGTTGATATTTCCCGTCAGCTTTTTGTTTTTTGTCTCCACCGAGTAGTCCATACCAAGACCTAAGTTCAGGTCGAAGGGTGAGAAGAAGTCGGAATAGGTATGAACATCATTGCTCTTCAGACCACGAGTAAACTGCGTATAGGCCAGCAGCTGCAGCGTGTAGTACCACTTCTTGTGCGCCTGAAGTCCCAGTTTGCTCGTTAAGCGCAATAAGTCATTGTTGGCCTTGAACTTATGTACGGTATCGCTTTTGGAAGTCTGAAAGCCCAGTTTCATCTCCAGTTTGTTATCCCACTTCACTTTTTGCTTGTTGTTGTAGTTAGCTTCCAGTGTCAGACTGGCCAGCATGGAGTAGTTGCTCTCACCTCCCTTGTGCCAATTGCTGGTGATATAGTTCTGCAGGAACTGCAGATAATAGTCACCCTTAAAGGTCCAGAAGTTAGGTTTCATGATCATCACCTCTGCCTCCACAGGATCATCGGGCGTCTCGTCGGGTGTCGGAACCGTCGTTACTACCTGCTCGGCCAGCTCTACAGTCTGCATGTGTGGCACTTCAACATCGCTTCGGATAGTTCCGGCTGAACGCAGTCGTCCTTCAGAATTCACAACCAGGTCTGGACGGTTCAGGTAGATATTCAACAGGGCTGCATCGACTGCATCCCCTACTTCATCGTCAGAGAATATCGTACTGAGCGACAGCTTCTTATTGGCGACAGAGTAATAGAACGTCATAGGCGTGAATAACCGATAGTACTGTCCGTTGTTACCCTCGTTGCACAAGGAGTCTTCTTCTACTCCAGCTGAACCACTTTGTGCCGTTACACTCACACACATCGTCATGAGTGCTACCATTATCAGCATACATTTCCTTTTCATCATATTCCTGAATGATTAAGTTTTGCTTGCAAAGATACAAAATATTTCTATATCTTTTTCATATTTCACATTTTTTTCGTACCTTTGAGTCTTTACCCGAAGGTGACTCGAAGGTACTATCGTTCGACAATAAAAACAAAAATTTAATATTTTGTTTTGTATTGTGCTCACTTTTTCGTACCTTTGCGCCTTGTATGACTTTACTTAAGAAATCAAGAACATAAAAATATGAATAAAAACAACATTATCGGCTTCACGCTGATCGCTATTGTGCTGATTGCCTTCAGCTGGTTTAATCAGCCATCAACCGAACAGCTCGAAGCACAGGCCAAGCAGGACTCTATTGAGTATGCCCAGCGTCAGAAAGACGAACAGGCAAGGAAACTGGCCGAGCAGACACGCAAGGCCGAGGCCGAAGCCGCCGCCAAGGGAGACACAACCAACATGTTCCATGCTGCACTCAACGGCGAGAACAAGGACATCGTACTGAAAAACTCAAAGTTGGAACTGACGCTCTCTACAAAGGGAGGTACGGTCAGCAAGGCAGTTATCAAGAACTTCACTGGTCATCACAAGAACGAAGAAGGCAAGTATGACGAGAAACTCGACACGAAAGACCTGACGCTCTTCGATGGAAACGACCAATGCCTCAACTTCATGCTGGCCGGTAAGACGGATAATATTGTAACGAAAGAGATGTTCTTCACACCTTCTAACGTCACCGACTCCACTGTCACCATGACGCTCAATGCGGCTGGCGGTGGTGCAATTATTATCGACTACCGTCTGAACGAAGACTACCTGCTCTCTATGTCGGTACGGGCAGAAGGGTTGAGTGGCATGTTTGCCCCCAACTACAAGCAGATGGACCTGGAGTGGACCAGCCGGGCCAAACAGCAGGAGAAAGGCTTTACCTTTGAGAACCGCTATGCCACACTGACCTACAAGGAGTCCAAGGGTGGAACAGACTACCTGAGCGAGACATCAGCAAAGGAAGACGAGAAGATTGAGGAGCCGTTGGATTGGGTGGCTTTCAAGAACCAGTTCTTCTCGGCAGTGCTTATCTCCAAGGACGACTTCGCTGCCAATGCCCTTTTATCCAGTATTCCACAGGACAAAGAAACGGGCTACTTGAAGGACTACAAGGCACAGCTTAAGACCGCTTTCGACCCTTCCGGACAGAAAGCATCAGAGTTTGAAATGTATATTGGTCCCAACAACTACCGTCTGCTTCAGGACATTGAGGAGAAGAGCAAGTTTGGCAAGGACCTTGACATGCAGCAACTGGTATATCTCGGCTGGCCGCTGTTCCGCTACATCAACCGTTTCTTTACCATCTACGTCTTCGACTGGCTGACCTCATGGGGTCTGAACATGGGTATCGTGCTCATTCTCATTACACTGTTGCTAAAGGCCATCACTTATCCGCTGGTGAAGAAAAGCTACATGTCATCTGCCAAGATGCGTGTACTGAAACCGAAACTCGACGCGCTGACCAAGCAGTATGACAAACCAGAAGATGCCATGAAGAAACAGCAGGAGATGATGTCACTGTACTCCAAGTACGGTGTCAGTCCGTTATCCGGCTGTCTGCCCATGCTGATACAGATGCCTATCTGGATTGCTATGTTCAACTTCGTGCCGAATGCCATACAGTTGCGCGGCCAGTCATTCCTGTGGATTGACGACCTCTCGACATACGACCCCATCGTTGAGTGGGGCACCCAAATCTGGGGTATTGGCGACCACCTGTCACTGACGTGTGTACTCTTCTGCGTCGCCAACCTGGCATATTCCTATATGTCAATGCGGCAACAGCGTGACCAGATGGTCGGTCAACAGGCAGAGCAGATGAAGATGATGCAGTGGATGATGTACCTCATGCCACTCATGTTCTTCTTCATGTTCAACGACTACTCCGCAGGACTGAACTTCTACTACTTCGTTTCATTGTTCTTCTCTGCTGCTATCATGTGGATTCTGCGTAAGACGACCAACGACGCAAAACTGCTGGCCATTCTTGAGCGTCGCTATCAGGAGAACAAGAACAACCCGAAGAAGCAAAGCGGTCTCGCTGCACGTCTCGAAGCCATGCAGAAGCAGGCTGATGAACTGAAACGTCAGCGTCAGAAATAGTTTTGTGTGTGAAGCGAATTTAATCTGTTATAGTTTATGAAAATCGGTTTTGACAACGAGAAGTATCTCAAGATACAGTCGGAGCATATCCGTGAACGCATCGCACAGTTCGACGGCAAGCTCTATATGGAACTTGGCGGCAAGCTATTCGATGACCACCATGCAAGCCGTGTGCTGCCCGGCTTCAAGCCAGACTCCAAGCTTCGCATGCTGGCACAGCTTCGCGACAGTATAGAAATCATCATCGTTGTCAGTGCCGAAGACATTGAGCGCAACAAGATACGCGCCGACCTTGGCATTACCTATGACGAGGATGTGCTGCGACTGCGTGAAGAGTTTATGAACCGCGACTTCGTCGTCGGCTCCGTCGTCATCACCCACTATAACGGTCAGCATGCAGCCGACCAGTTCAGGCATCGTCTCGAACGCATGGGCATCAAGTCGTATGTCCATTACCTCATCGACGGTTATCCTCATAACGTGGAACTGATTGCCAGTGACGAGGGTTTCGGCAAGAACGACTATGTGGAGACTTCGCGTGAGCTGGTCATCGTGACTGCGCCAGGACCTGGCAGTGGAAAAATGGCCGTATGCCTCTCACAGCTCTACAATGAGAACAAACGCGGCACTCGTGCCGGCTATGCCAAGTTTGAGACGTTCCCGGTTTGGAGCCTGCCACTCAAGCATCCCGTCAACATTGCCTACGAGGCAGCAACGGCCGACCTGAACGATGTGAACATGATTGACCCGTTCCACCTCGAGGCCTATGACAAGATTGCCGTGAACTACAACCGCGACATTGAAATCTTCCCCGTGCTCAATGCTCTCTTTGAGGGCATCTACGGTGAGAATCCCTACAAGTCGCCCACTGATATGGGTGTCAACATGGTGGGATTCTGCATTAGCGACGACGAGGTGTGCTGCAATGCCAGCCGTGACGAGATCATCAGACGATACTATGATGCCACCAATAAGATGGCGGAGGGTGCAGACAACGAACGGGAGGTAAATAAGATACTCATGCTCTTTAATCAGGCAAAGATCACCACCGCCTATCGTCGTGTCACGGTGGCAGCACAGGCCAAGCAGGAGCTCAGCGGACACACGGCTGCTGCTATGGAACTGGCAGACGGCACGCTCATCACTGCGAAATCGTCACCGCTGCTGGGATGCAGTGCTGCGCTGCTGCTTAATGCCACCAAGCATCTGGCAGGCATTGCCCATGAAGCGAAGCTCATTCCCCAGAGCCTCATTGAGCCGATACAAAAGACAAAGATAGAATATCTGGGCGGCAAGAATCCCCGTCTGCATACTGACGAGGTGCTGGTTGCCATCAGCGTGCTGTCAAAAGACGACGAGCTGTGCCGTAAGGCCTTGGAGCAATTGCCCAAGCTACGTGACTGTCAGGTACATTCGACGGTGATGCTCAGTGAGGTTGACCGCAAGATCTTCAAGAAACTCGGCTGCGGCTTGACCTGCGACCCCGTAAAGAAAACAACAAGCGCCAAACGATAAAAAACGTTTGGCGCTTGTTGTTAATTTGACAGTTGAAACCGAAGAAAAAGTTTGGAGGCTCCAAACGGGTCGAATTATGCGATAATTCTCCTCGAAAAGCATAGCTTTTCAGCATGAAAAGCACTGCTATTCTACCAGGCGTTTAAATCTGACGGAGATGATAGGCGGAAAGTATCCTGTTATAGTAATTCTCTTTGTCTCTTTTCAGATCATCGCTTACGCGGAAAGCCAGTTTATGGAAACACACGTGTCTCGTCAGTCTGTCCCATTTCTTCTGACGGAAAGGCTCTCCCCAATGATGCAGCAACACCAGGCTATCCATGCTGTAGCCGTATGGCATAGCCCCTACCCTTTGGGGGTACTCCTTCGCCACCATCTCGAAGAACAAGTGGAAAATGTAGTAGTCTATCGTGCAGTCATAGTCTTTCCAGTATTCCTGTAGCATATCTCGCAACACCATCAGCACTTCATTGTTCGTGCAAGCAGTGATAAACCAATTGCTAATACTGATACCCTCCGCCGTTCCTGGTGGCGTATATTGAAAAAGGAACAGATCAGCATCAAGGTATTTCTGATAATCTTGCATTTTCTGTGTTTCCTCTGGCTTCTCTATACCGAAGCCGAAACCAGTACACAACACCGTTGAGTCTATCCACGTTCCTCCGTACCGTATCAGCAACTCCAGCCGTAGCAGATCGCTGAAGTTCGCTGCAGGAATCCGCCCCTTCTCCCATTTCCGCACCACATGTCCAGGCAGTTCAACGTAGTCTCTCCAGTTGTTATTGTCAATGACCTTGATATCCCTATCTGTCAGATTCTGTTGTAGCGAGTCATAACACGCCTTCACGATCTCTGGTGCATTGTCCAATCCCTGCAGCCAGCAGAACCACAGCGTCTTGTTCCGTTTGTGTTCAAATGGCTGCCCTGTATAATAGTCTTTGCGGTTCAGGAGGAAACGATAGTACCGTTCCTTTAAGAACGGTTCAATCTTCTGTAGCACCACCGAGTATATCTGCTTAAACGACTCCCGCTTGACCAGACATCTGACGAAAGCCTTCGCTATCGGCCACAATAACCCAAATCGGGCATACTCCCTTACCAGTCGGAGTCCTCCAAACTGTTTGTAACGGCTTACAAGTTTATGGTAATCCACAACCTATAACTACTAAATGGCTACGGTTACAGCTGTAACCACGTAACCAATCAATACGCATTCTCGTGATGGGCAATAACACTCTTGACTGTCAGCCAAAGAATGCGGATATCGAGCCAGATGCTCCAGTTCTCCATATACCAGATGTCACGTTTTACACGTTCCTCCATCTGCCACAACTCCTTTGTCTCTCCCCTGAAGCCGGTAACCTGCGCCCAGCCGGTGATACCAGGCTTCACGAAATGGCGCACCATATACTTGTCAATGAGTTGCGAATACATCTCGGTATGTGCCAGCATGTGGGGTCTTGGACCGATAATCGACATGTCGCCCTTCAGCACATTCCAGAACTGTGGTAGTTCGTCGATACTCATTTTACGAATGAAAGTACCAAAGGGGAACTTCCTGATATCATTTTTCGTTGCCTGTAATTTGTCCGAACCGTCATTCACATGCATAGAGCGAAACTTATACATCGTGAAGTCTTTGCCGTCAAGTCCAGTACGCAGTTGTCGGAAGAACAGCGGTCCTGGGCTTTGTATCCTAACGATGATATAAATGATGGGCAGCATGCAGACGGTGGGTATGAGGAAGAATAACGAGAGGAGGATATCGAACAACCGCTTGATTACACGGTTAGTAGGATTCTGCAACGGATTCTCATGAGTTGTAAATATCTCTATATCGTCCAACATCTCACGCTTCAAGTTGATGCCTATCGACTCTACCGACATCGGCACATAGAAGAAACTCACCACACGTTGGTCGCATAATGCCGATATTTTCCTGATGGCAGTTGGCTCACGTCGTGACACACAGAGATAGAGCTCATCACCCAAATCCAGGTCTTTCTCATTGTCTATTTTCCTGATGAAATCAGAAACATCCTTATATTCAGCCTTTATCTTAAAACCAAAAGTGGGATTCTTCATCAGTTTCTGCTTGACGGTCTCCAGTTCCGGATCGTCGCCAACAAGCGTAATGATCCGCGTATTACCTCCAGAATGTCGATACCATTTGACAACTGACCGCTCCACAAAACGAGCAAGGATTATGACTACTAACAGAACTGTGCCCTGAATCATCAGCAATCCTCCGACACGAGACTTGATATCAAAGCCTCTTAATAAAATATAGGCAACGAGGGTCTGTACAATTACCAACAGAAAAACATGTTTTAGCACATCGCTGGCAGATACAAGTCTTCGGTGAATGATGGTGTGTCTATTCCATTCGCTTATAAGTAAAGCAAAATTGGAAATCAGGAAGAACACCCGTAGTCTTTCCCAATCCCACTCAATCATTCTCGGATGAAACTGCGAAAAAACATACAGCACCACATTCAACAGAACAAAGTCACCAATGATGACCAGCCACTTGATGAGATTATTACTATGATTATTCCTACTCACCTTTATTAATACTTAATTTCAAATATTTATTTTTTCTTTCAAGATATTCCAAAGGAAAAGAGGATTTCCTATGATATATCTTCTCCACATGCGTTTTGGTTCCTTCACCAGTCTATACATCCACTCTACCGAGTGCTCCTGCCACCAAAGGGGAGCACGTTGCGCTGTTCCTGCATAGAAATCGAACACAGCACCGATGGTTCCCACATGACAATGGACATCCAGTTCATTCCAATGCTGATACGTCCATTTCTCCTGTTTCGGAGCTGTCATACCAATCCACAACAAGTCCGGATTAGTCTCATTAATGGCATTAATCATCGCCCGATTTTCCTCATCTGAGAATTCCTGCTTGTAAGGTGGCGAATACGTCAGCACCTCTAAGTTGGGATAGTCAATAGCAGCACGCTCACGAATTAATGACAGTACCTTCTCGCTCGAACCCAAGAACATCACCCGGCATTTCTCATTTCTCCTTTCTCCTTTCTCATTTTGCTTTTGCATTTCAAAAGCAAACAGATCCCATCCAGCAATACGTTCTTTCGGCTGTGATTTCGCGTTCAGCCAACGACAGGCCTTCACAATAGAGGCACCATCAGGTATCAAGGATTCTCCACCCTGCAATGCATCTGCAAACAACTGATCCTTCTGTGCCACATTATATGAATGTGCATTAATCGTGTTGATGAGCACCTTCCCTTCTGGGATGCTCATCAATTGTTCCATTGATTTTATGATGGATAAATCCTTAAGTTTTAGCATACACATCCATATATGAGGACCTTTAACATATCTAAATCAAGCGAAATATTAACCCTATATTTTTTTTAATTAAATGTTTAACTCTTTTCAACTTTTTGTACACCCAACGTCCGAAGGTAAACTTTGATAAAAATTTTACTACTGCCAATTGATTTACACCCTTACGATGTCGACCATCAGAAAGTTGGCGAGAAAACATATCATATGCATATTGATAATCAGGATTATTAGAAGCATCAATATAATTTTCACAAAAACTATTAATCCAATGCTCTGTTTCTTCTATTCGCTCGCCAAATACTATATTATAAGCAATTTCTCTATAAAGAACTCCCAAATGCTTCAATTTGTCTTGATATTTTGCCCCCATAACAATAGAACCAGGGCGAAAGTAGTGAACATATGTTACATCATGAACAAAAGCAGCATGCTTCAGATAACGCATCAGATAATATGACCACAAACCATCTTCTGCAATACGCAGTCCTTCTTTATTATATAGCATATTATCTTTTATGAATGATAAATTAAGAAGTTTATTCCAGACTGTATCAGTCCTACGAACCTTACCATAATAGAACCATCTACGCAGTTCTTCATTGCTGCAGAGTTCTTGTGGTGTATCTTCCATAAAATGAGTTCTGCAGTCTGCTAATTGGAACTTAGCTCCAGACATAGCAGAATAATCCATCCGATAGTTGCCCAACACCATTTCTATGGTATCATCACGCAGAACAGGACTCACAAGTTTTTCCAAACAATCCTCTGTTATTTCGTCGTCACTATCCAAATAATAAATGTATTCAGAGGTTGCAGCATCTGTCCCAGTGTTACGAGACGCAGATAGACCTCTATTATACTTATGATGCATAATGATGAATCGAGTCGGCCCAGAATACTCATCTATCAACTTTTGGCAACAAATAACACTATCGTCAGTCGAGCAATCATCCACAATGATACATTCTGTAGCAGGATATGTCTGTCGCATTACCGAAAGAACACAACGTTCAACATAGGGAGCCACATTATAAACGGGCATAACAACAGTGATGGATGATGCTTTTCTATTCATGTTTATCACTTAATAAGATACGAGACAACAGTTCAACCCGTTTAACATATTGCATTAATAATACCAATCATTCTCTCTTCAAACTTTTCTTCTGTAAATCTATCCATCAGAATTTTCCATCCAGCTTCTCCCATCCTTTTCCTCATTACCTTGTCAACAATCATTTTCTCCAAGCAAACCGCAAGCGAATCTGCCTTACATCTTTCAGCAATTAATCCATTCATACCATTTTCTACAATGTCTGCAATTCCTCCCTCGTTAGTAGTCACAATAGGCAGTTTGTGGGCCATCGCCTCAAGAAGTACCAAAGGAAAACAATCATCGTATGATGGCAGCACAAACACGTCACTCAACGTATAAGCTTTCTCTTTCTCATTTCCATACTTCTGACCTTCATAAAAAGCAATACTTGTTAATCCGCGCTTATTCACTTCTTCTGAAAACCTCATAGCACTAAATTCTTTTGTTTCACTACCAACAAAGTCACATCGGAAAGAATACCCCTTATCTGATAAAATTTTCAATGCATCAAGCAGGACTATAACCCCTTTACTTTCAACCAAGTTACTTAAGAATAGTAGTCTCGGAATCTTTCTATCCATTTCAACCGTATCATCAGTTTTTACTTCTTGATTATGAACTATAAACTCTGAATCTTGGATTACTTTAATTCCATTTGGACATACCATCACATTTTCCTTCTTCACGACCCTTTCGATATCTGGATAAAGATGCCAGGAAAGCAGTATTACCTTTGCATCTTTATATACCATTGGAAGCAATAATCGGTATGGCCATTTGTCTATATCGTTTGCCATACCCTTGTTATGTTGGTGTATTACCAGCTTTTTGTGAAACAATTTGCAAAACAACGCAAACGGAAAATCCTTAAAGAACGAACTACCGTGACATGTAAGTGCGATGTAGCACAAGTCGTAGTGCTTTGTCATCAGCAACCATACGGTCTTTCCTAATGCTGAGGCCATTCGCCAAATCTTTATAGGTCTGAACCTATTTATTTCCTCCATACTGCGGGAGGTGCTAAGGTTTACCCAGTCGCAGGAAAAAGCTTCATTTATCCTTGCACCCTTCATTATCTGTTGACTCACAACAGCACTCCCATGTATAGGTGGAGGCAATGGAGCTATAAAAAGTATTTGAGGCCTATTTT
The DNA here is from genome assembly GCA_905236875.1 of uncultured Prevotella sp. Classification (GTDB taxonomy): domain Bacteria; phylum Bacteroidota; class Bacteroidia; order Bacteroidales; family Bacteroidaceae; genus Prevotella. The sequence continues at coordinate 18,217 of CAJOQT010000073.1, forward strand.
TCATTCAAATCTTTCAAGAATGAATTAAATACATTATTTTGCTATACGCCCTTTTCCATAAAGAATGATACGACATAGCATCCTTATATAAACTCATATTAATTGTAAGAGTGTCTGGAAATAGAAAATCTTTATTACGACTATTGTCAAAGTCGTATTTAAAACGACTCCATGATTTACAATTCGTACCTTCTCCATCAAAGCCCTCATTTGCGACTTTACTAATAATAGGAAAAAGGCTGACAGAATCACTTAGGAACTGCGAATAACAAAAACGTATTGCCCATGATTGGTTTCGACCTGCATGCCAATCTTCCAACATTTTCCAACAGTCAGACCCTCCCCACTTACAAAATTTCTTTTTGTTTAAACAGTGTTTCCACCAATCGGATAATTCCCAATCAACACGCTCCCACCTGTCTTTCCATGTACCCCATCCCCAAGAACTACTTCGTACACAAAAATAGGCATCATAAGAGTAGTTTGCTGGTCTAGTTACTTTATTTGTATATCCACATATAGAGAAAACCCTCTTATTATCTTTATACAACTCCAGACCTTGATTCATGAAACTGAGAAAGTTTTTTGTGACAACCAAGTCATCTTCAATTATAATTGCTTTTCCAAATTCATTTATCACCTCTGTAACTCCTGCGATAATGGACGGACCAAGTTTCTTATTTACCTTTGAAAACTGATAAGTTAGAGATTTGAATCCAGTGATGTTCTTCACATAATCCCTAACGAGCTGAACTTTCTCATTTTCTCCCGCTTTCTCGGTGCGAGGCCCGTCAACAAAGACAAAGAGGTCTGATTCCTTTGCCTCGGGATTAAAAAGTAAAGAGTCGATGCTTTTTCTAAGATTATCGGGTCTATTAAAGGCGAAGACAATGATTGGTGAATATATCATAAAGGTACGTACTAAAAAAAAGAGTTATTAGTTCTCCATTATATATATGACAATATCATAAGAGAGGCGGCAGAAACATCATTCTTTAAAACATTGTTTTACAGCGGTAGTACATATATCACGTTGACATAATATGTCGTTCCGCAATAATTGGCTTAATGTTTTTTGTTTTTCAAAGAGTTCTTTTAATATGGTAATGTTCATTGTTTCTTGATAACACCACAAACGTTTAGAAAAAACAGTATCAAATATACAACTTAACTTGTACTCTTTGACATCGTGACTAATGATAGCACAGGGTATAGCACCATGTATGGCACCCATTAAAGCAACGTGTAATCGATTTGTAAAGACAAAGGCGTATTGAGTGTAGGCATTAAGTTGATTATAGTCTATTAATTGTTGGCGAAAGTTTACGCTATACAAAGCCAAACTGTTGCTAAGTTTGCTGCAAAACATAAGATCCTCCTCAACTTGACAAACTATCTCAATATCGTATTTTTTTTCTCTAAAGAAATCACAGATGATTATAAGTTTTTCTAATAATTCTCCTATATTGTCAACCTCTCTATACGAAAAGGCTATTTTCTTTCTGTTTTCTATTTTTGGGGCAGCAATTGGCATGGGGTATAGGAAAGCCATGTCTGGAATATATTCAACATTGGTAAGAGATTGTGACAATTGTTTCGTATTTATTATGCTCCTGACACCCAACTTATTGTATATGCTAAAGTATTGATCATTTAGTTTTTGTAGCCAAGTAGATTCTTTCTTATAATTTAGGTCAATACCAAGAGCTATAACTTTCATTCCCTTTTTACATGCAATCCAATAACCCAAAACTCCGATGAGTCGTATTATGAAAGTCTTAATAGGGAACTGAATGTAAGCGTATGGCCCAGGACTTTTTGTAAAATATGTAAACCCTTCTTTATGCATCAACAGTATCGCTCGCAACATGTTTTTGCTACGATAGCTAATACCATATGTCTTGACAAAATCCTTGATGTTAGGATTCTTTGTTTTAAAGATGATGTCATAGAAGTCTTTGGACATATTTGTGCAGTCCACATATACTTCTGCATATCGGGCATACTCCTCTATCTGGAGTTTATTAATGAGAACGTCACCAGTATTCCCTTGGCATGTGTAAGCAGAGAAAAAAACTTTCATCGAAGTCACGTTAAATTTGACAGTTGGTTAACGAAAGTTGTATAATTGTTGTCTGCATCCGAAATCTCTTTCCAGGATTGTTTAATTTCCTTCCTGTCGAATTGGTTATTGAGTATCCGATCCATTGCATCAGCAACTTCTACAATTGTTGGAGACGATGATAATAGAATTCCATTAGTGTTAGTCATAACCTCTCTTGTTCCTCCAACATCTGTGGCAATAACTGGAAGTCCAAATGATTGTGCCTCCATGATAGAAACGGGCACTCCTTCAGATACACTTAGATTAATAAATACATCAAGAGGTGTTTCTCCAATGTATTTAAGAACATCTGTGTTTGCAACTCTCCCTTTTGCCTCAATAGTGAGGTTGGAGATATTGTGACTTTTTGTCCAATCTAATAAGTTTTTTAATTGTACACCATCTCCAAAATGAGTCCATGTTATAATCTTTTCAGGATGTCGTTTTGAGAATTCCATGACCGATTCATATATTTCATGGATTCTTTTTCTTGGATGTACTTGTGATACAGATAGAATATGGAATGAGTTAGCTTCTGATTGTGGTGCAATGCCACCAAAGTCCTTTACTCCTAATCGACTTAAAACATACTTCTCGGCATGTCCATATTTTTTTGCAAAGAAATTAATAGCATCTTGTGATATTGGAAATACTTTATCTATAGATCGTATGCAATATGTTCGATTAGGCATTTCACCATTTTCATCATAAACGTCATAACGATGAGCGCGGCATACAACTTTATACTTTAAGCCCAATTCTTCTTTTAACTTAAGTAAGACATATACAGGTGCATTAAACCAATAGCTGTAAACTATTGTATTATCATCAAACAATGAAGGATTCTGTATTATAAGTGTCTTAAAAACTTGATAGTGAAACTCTTGTTTAAATGTGTTAATGAGACGATTTTTCCTGAAGAATTTAGATCGATGTTTCCATAATGACAAATAGAATCCTTTGGAAAACAACACCTTGATTATATAGAGTTTCGTCTTTTTGTATAGACAAGCATATTTGTCACAAACTTTGGCCTGCTGACAACCTTTACGACATTTCCCTTTAATCAATGGTAAAAATGTTACTTCATCAAAATACTTTTGCAAAAAGGGAAATTCCGATTCCAGAAAAGCTTCTGTATTGAAATATGGGAACCTTATAGTTATTACAGTGAGTTTCATATATTAAGTATCAACTTCTGTTGTCTCCTTCCATAATTTCTTCTCGCAATACATCAAGCATCGATGTTCCGTATTTTAAATCTGGCTCTACATAATTACTCTCACCCCACTCATTCCATGATTTAAGGAATATAAGATTGTGCTCATAATCTTTGTGTGTCACATAGCTTAACACATTACGAATATGAGCGCGCCATGTTTTAGGCGTAAAATTATAAAAGAGTTCTGCACCTTTTCCTGCACGGGGACTCCTGTCAAATCCCGCAGTCAGTGAAGGATATGCGTCACTGCGACGAGCCTCTTCGGTAACAAGTAGCGGATGATTCTTTCCAAAGTCTGATTTTTTGATAAATAGAGTTATTCCATATTTTCTTTTAAGCCAATAATGTAAACGATTTTTTATAGTCCAATGTTTTGCACCATTAATTGCAAGTTGATGATGAGCAAGCATAAATGCGTCAAAACCTAATTCATGCATTTTATCTGGTGTATTGGTTTCGCCCTCTATTCCTACAAAATGTATTCCACTTAATCCTTCTTTTTCTGCCAAAGACCTCCAAGTCTTAATAAATGAAGTAATTTCTAATTCGTGGTCATTGGGATTCCAAATAACGAAAATTGGCTTACCATCCGCTGTAATATATCGTTTGTCGCGGAATGCAGGAAGATTATAATAAAAATGGGCTGTATATTGTTCAACACCATCGTAGCGCTGCTCCATAATCATAGTCTTGCCCTCTCTGTGAGATACATTTTTAGTCCATGACTTTGTTTGCCAACTGTGGTTAGCCCAGCCAAGGCAAAAAGGAAAGTCAGGCTTTCCGCTTTTCAGGACTTCCTCAAAAGGACGTTCCAACAGCATTTTACCATTGCCGAAGTAGTATTGCCAGTACATAAAACCCTCAATGCCTGCATTTCGTGCATACTCTGCCTGCATCTCGCGCACTTCAGGCATCCGGAGATCATAAAAGCCAAAGTCACGAGGTATGCGAGGCTGATAATGACCTCGGAACAGAGGTTTTGCTTGTGCTACATTTGTCCACTCTGTAAATCCTTTTCCCCATACTGCATCATTTTCAGGAATAGGGTGGTATTGAGGCAAGTATATTGCTATTACACGCGCTTTAGTTTTCATGGTTAATGTTTTTGCTTTTCGTTTTGGATTACTTTACAATAAAAACGGTCGATCTTTGCTATATAGTGCTCTATATCTTCAATTCGAAGATTATTGATCATTGCTGTTTGTTTATTACCATCGAGTCCATTGGCATTGAATGCACCTTCGAACTTGTAGCTGTATGCCATTCCATAGACTGGTACGCCTGTATAAATAGCAGCGAAATTAGCATGCATACGAGCCCCCATGAAGAATGTCATTCTGCTTATAAGGTATTTGATCTGTGGAGAAATCAAGTCTTTGTCTATCAAAATAACATTACTTTTATCGTGAAGCCTGTTGTACGCTTCACGGCATGCCACCATATCATCATCAGCGATAGGCTTATTATAATTATAGGAATGTGGAATGAGATATATGGTGCAACCCTTCGTGCGAAAATGATTAATAATGCACTCAATAAGTTCTGGATAAACATCGAATTGGCCTTCCAGCCCGTTGAATTTATTGCTATAAGCCAATCCACTAACATTAAGCCCAACAGCATTTTCCTTTATCTCAATGTCCCATGGTTCTGGAATCATATAGGATGACAAATCTGGCGTTTGAGTAAATTTTAGTCCTAACCTGTTTAATTCGGGAACGAACTTATTGTCGCGAACATATATTTCCTTTGCATAACAAAGCAATCGGACAGCAATATCATAGTTTTTTTTCTCTTTGAAGGGGCCTATTGTTTGTGGAAGAAGCAGAAGTGGCACTCCTGCCCTACGTAGAAGCCAGGTCTGATTCATACGTCCCATAAAGGTACTCGTTCCATAAATGTCCGAGAAACCGTCTCCCCCGTAAATGGCAGCTTCTAATTCTACCTTCTTTACATACCTGCCAAATTGAGTAAATGGAAGTATGATGCCAAACTTTTGTACTAATCGGTATTCTACGTCATGAATGGGAACAATCGTCCTTCTGTATGTTTTTTCGTTTATTTGAAGTTTTTCAAATCTCACCTGAATGTTTGAACGCTTCCAAAACTTTTTGTAGCGGTGAAAGAGAATTAACTCCTGTCCATCTGTGAAGTATCCTTTCTCCTCAAGAAAAGGAATGGAGCCATAGCCCAAAGCAGCAGTTCCACGGTTACTGGCAAACAAATCCAAACCAGATATGTCAATATATTTTTTCATCTTTGTTTAACTGACTCCCATTGTTGGGTCTGGAAATTGTACTGTTTAACTATTCGAGCGGGATTTCCAGCAACAATACAATATGAAGGCACATCTTTCGTAACAACAGCTCTTGCTGCAACAACACAATGCTTGCCAATATGTACACCAGATAATATCTCACAACCAAATCCGAGCCAGCAATCATCCTCAATAATAACCGGGCCTTTTGTGGTCAACTGTTGAGGACTAATTGGACGGTCAATGTCTTGATATCCATGTGAATGATCTGTAATATGGATTTGTGATGCAAATAACACATGTTTACCTATATCTACACGAATGATTGATGACAATGTACAGTTCCTTCCAATAGATGTTCCTTCACCTATTTTGATAACAGGGTTATAACGTGTTCCTTGATAATATGTGACAGCATTAAAGAATGTATTAGATCCAATATTAACATTTTTACCCAAAAAAACACATCGGGGATTATTCGCAACAACTCCAGTTTGAATATTAAATCTACCATCATGACCACCTATCTTATGAGAAAAGACCAGAAAACGATATCTGTTTTTGATTTTATTCCATAATCTCATTTTAAAAAAAACATTGAAATGTGATGAATACTCTAGTACATGACGAATTTTAATTAACAACGTCATTTGCTTGATGCCTTTTGTGAAGAATGCTCTAACTGTTGGTTTTTCAACGATTAAGTTTAATCTTTTCAGACAGGAATTCTGATGAAGCATTCTATTCCTTTTCTCAACATTTGGACGTTGAGCAGAATAATAACAGTTGAAGTCTATAGATTCATATTCAACCAGGTTTTTTTTAGCTAAAGCACCAATAGCTGCCGAACCTTTTGATGAATTAATTATGAATAAAGTGCTGCCAATTTTATCTTTTTCAAGATATTCAATTAGCCATGGGTCTGCAAGCGAGATGTCGGATTTATAGCTTGTCTCTAATATACAGGAAAGACATCGTTTAGATTGATAAAGTCTTGAAGCATGCAATGTTTTCCAAGGTTCTGTATAGTTATCACGGAAAACCGTTCTGCCGTCCTTCAACCATATCTGTATGCCGCTTGGCCAACCATTTCCACGATATTGCATATTAGCAACATATTCTTTCTTAATACCAAGTAGCTCATAGTATTTCCAGGTTCCTTCTATCGTGGTTTGTCCTGAACAACAGAATGAAATGATGAAGCAGGGAATACCTTCCTTTTGGAGCATGTTTCGGATAACAGATACTTGGCATGGAGGACATGAAACAATAATTCCATTGGAAATTTGTCCAATGTTTTCGCTAATGAACCGAACAATATCAATGTCTTGGTAAACGCTACCGCAGATATTTACCTCTTCTGCTGCATGAATTAACTTGGCTTCATACATGCATTTATCCGCATTGAACTGGAAAGTGATGCTTGTACCGTATTGACCAGTAGAGAGCAAATGCTTCTGAAGCATTGTGCCAATTCCACCCGAGGATGCTTTATATCGATGCTCGGAATTGTTAACATGCCCTATAAAATACCCCAAAGGATTCCTCTGTTCAATCATTTCTATGACTGATCATTTTATTTCTAAGAATCGTAACACATTTCCTGCGTTCGCTCCGATTTAACCCCAAAGCCCAGATGGAGAGTCCAGTCAAAACAACACACTCCAATGATTCTCCAATAAAAGTCTGGACGTTAACGTATTCTACTAAAGTGTGTATATAATATGCGACAAAAACAACAGGTAAAACAGAGTAAGTAATGGGCAACAATGTCCCTATGCAAAAGCTTTTTGTGGAGAAACTCGGCAGGATTTCATGTAATAACTTTAGACGGGCCAGCAAACATATTAAGGAAAATATAATCATTGCCCAGTAGCCCCATGTTGCCGGCAGACCTATATAGAAAAAAAGGTAGGCAACAGGAAATGCCAATATGCTTAATCCACCTACGACGATTTGGTATTTTTTTATTTTCCCACTCGCAAGCATTGTGCGGTATAGACATTGTGAAAGGGTCTGACACAGACTTAAGATAATGCCAAGCCGAACAAAATCAGCAGTAAATGCAGGAACTTCTTTAAGCCACACACCAAGAATGTATTCAGTATTAATGCAAATAGGAAGGCTAATTAAGCAAAGAAGAAAGAAACTATACTTTGTACCTACAATGATAATCTGATTGATGTAGGCAAAATCTTTTGCAGCGTATGACTTGGTAATCTGTGGTGTGATAGCCATCAAGAAGTTACTTACAAAAGTATTAATAGCATGATCGACTTGACTCGCCACACCACGAGCAGCATTGAGTGCCACACCAAAGAAGAGATTTGTCAGTATGTTGATGCCATGTCCATTGAGATTCGATGCCATGGAGCCGATGAAATTCCATCCAGAGAATCCCAGCATCTCACGGAAGATGCTCTTGTCAAACGAAAAAGAGTAGCGACACAAAGGGAAGTTACGTGTGCAGTATAAGCCATATATTATACGTAATATAACAGCTATGAGCGTCATGAATATGGCATACACAATAAGTGAATCAAAAAAAATATAAAAGAGAGCATATACGCATACGAGCTTTGCAACAACCTCAAAGATACTGATGTATGCAAATGCATCCATTTTCTCGTAGGCTATAATGGCTGCATTATAGGGAATACTAATGATATTGATACAAAATGTAAGTACAGAACAATGAAAAACCCAATTCGCGGCCATCATGCGCTCTGGAGCAATATTCATTTCGTAATTGAGAAACCATAACCCAATCGTTTCAAGTAAAACAAGGATTATTGCAGATAGGAGCAGATGAACAGAAACTGTAGTGGAGAAGACTCTCTTTATTTCAGGATTAGGCTTCCCAAGTTCAAAAGCTATAAAACGTTGACTGGCCGCAACAAGAGTGCCACTTAACATAGAGAACATTGCCACGAAACCGCCAACAGCATTATATATTCCATAGTCATCAACTCCAAGTGCATCCAATATGACACGACTGGTGAAAATGGAAATAGCCATAACAAACATAGTGCGAAGATACAGGAAAAGCGTATTCTTCACTACTCGTTGACTGTTATGTTGTGGCATTTTGTTCGTCATTGAATTCTTCGAGTGTCTATCCTTTGCCTTTATATACTATTTGCTCTTTTCATATACAAATCTTCTCCGAGCATAAGTATATAGAAAATGATGAAGTATTGCATATAGCCATATTCTCCAGTTATACATGCATAAGCGATATAGAAAATAAATAAGGAATGGAGTAAGGCTGCTATTGGACGTATCCTTCTGTTGTTGTACTTCAAAATGATTGTACCCATCACAAACCACAATAATACACCAACCATTCCAGAATTGCATATAACAACAAAAATCAAACTCTCAAAATGCAAAATAGTGGGATGTCCTTCATTTTGTGAGAGATAGTAACCTACCCAACCAAATCCTTTGCCTTCGAGAAACGCATCTTTGATTTCTACAAAACAACCTTCCAACTGCGAAAGACGCATTTCCAACGAAGAACCACTAACGTTTGAACTACCTTCATCAAAAATGGATCCTAAATAGTTAGAAAGCCAAGGAGAGAATGTTGTAATAATCCAAAGGGCACCTCCTATCATTAGAAAAGTAAAGAAGATCTTGAATTTTCGCAGATAAAACAGATAGAACAAACCTACCACGGATGTTGCAACTATGACAGAACGTACACCACAGAGAAGCATGTCAGTCAATATAATCAATGACATGACATATAGAAGACGTTTCGATATATTACCTTTGTTCCGGTATAAATATAGTAATGCCAAACCCAGAAAGAGACCAAACATCATAGGATGGGAAAAAACTGAAGATATTCGCCCGAAAAGACGATCTTCAACTATTGGGTTGTCATTACGAAATACGATGTCTTCATCTATTATCATATCATCGTCTAATGTCCCATCATCAACCATTCCACTATGTCCTGCAGCATAAGCCATATTAAATCCTTCACCATTTACTTCAGAGACGACCATCACATACGGGTTAACACCTGGCATTGTGGTTAGAAATAATCCATATAATGTAGCAATGACGATACACCCTATGAGGACTTTACGATATAGCTTAAGAGAATTGTGGTTAATGATAATATCATTCCAAATTACGAAAGGCAATATTAAATACTTCATGACCTGCACACGCCAAGTATTAATGGATTCACTGAATGGCAGGCCATCCTGAAATGGCATAACTATTAGTGAGACTCCAAAATAGATGACAAAGGGAAGCAACGGACACCAATCGAATTTGAGAAGTTTCTTCTTATATCGATAATATAAAAATGCTATCAAAAGAAGTATGTTGATGAAATTCCATTGGAGGACAAAACCTTCAATATCAATCTTCATATATGGCACAAGAAATATGTAGGCCAAGTATGATGCTACACCTATACGGAACCTATAAAATAGCATAATCACTATAAAGGCGACCCATAGAGATTGTAGTAATTGTACAATTGTAAATAAATCCATTACATTTTTATTTATCTAATAGTTTCAGAAAGGCGGGTGGTACGAAAGTGATGGCCACAGCCGCCAAACCCTGGAGCTGCACGACGACGTGCTTGTTCCTGCGAATGCGCATGATGACGCCTTCTACACCAGCAAAAGGGCCTTCAACCACTTCTACACGCCGACTTACCTTGTCGGCAACCGATTCCCAATTGAGGAACATGACGCTATCGTCGGTCACAGAAGCGACTCGAATGAAGTTCTGCATCTGTCGGTCGCTGACAGTGAGTATTTCTGATTTATGCAAAGAAGACGATGTGCGGCAAGTGATGTATCGTAGTGGTGCAAAGTCCTTCTGAAACATCTTGAGTCTGGTGATGTGTTCTTGTGTGGAACGGACGAAGATGAGATTGTGTATGGCTGGCACGAGTGTGCGGTGTAGGCTGCCATCGGTATCCACCAGCTCATATTTCATAGGCAGGAAGTGCTCAATGCCTTGTTTCTCAAGTGCTGCCTTTACCTTCAGCTCCTGGCTGTAGGTGACTCGCATGGGATACCAAAGAGGGTCACCTCCTTGTTGCAAGGAAGCGGCCGTTTGCTTCATTTTATCGTAAATATCTTGTTCCACCAGAGACTCTGCTGATATCCAGCACAACTGCATTGGTGTAAATTTGACTGCAAAGGTATTACATTTTGTTGAATTAGCAAAGAAAAAAAAGTTTTCCTTTTGGAATTCGCTGAATTATTTGTACCTTTGACCCGAAAAAAGATAGAAATGAGATAATGAGATATTGAAATAATGAGATAATGAGATATTATGAAAACGAAAAGAATCATGATGGTTGCTGTAGCAGTGCTTATAGCACTGGGCAGCTTAAATGCACAAGAAGACGTGAACATTAAAAAAAGTAACATCAGACTGACCAGCCGCTTAATGACACCAGAGGCTTTGTGGGCTATGGGTCGCATCGGCAGCTATGCTTCATCACCCGACGGCCAACGCATTGTGTATCAGGTAGGTTACTACAGTGTGAAAGAGAACAAAAGTCATCAGGTATTGTATGTTGCTCCCCTCAAGTCCCTCTTGGAGGGAACGGCAAGTCCTGTGTTGTTGACAACAGGTAGCAAGAACGAGACCGATGCCGCATGGTTTGACAATGAACACATCAGTTTCATCAGCGGTGGTGAGATCTGGCTAATGAAGGCCGACGGCAGCGACCGCAGGCAGTTGTCGAAGACTGACGGCAACGTTGAAGGCTACAAGTTCTCTCCCGACCGCAAGAATGTCATTATCCTGAAGAGCATTCCTTATCACGACAGCATTCAGGAGAACCCCAGCGACCTGCCGAAGGCAACGGGACGGTTGGTCACTGACCTGATGTACCGCCACTGGGACCACTATGTGGAGAGCATACAGCATCCTTTCCTTGCGAAATTAGAAATGAGAAATGAGAAATTAGAAATGTCTGCAGACATGACGGACATTCTGGAGGGTGAGCCGTACGAGTGTCCGATGGAGCCGTTCGGCGGCATCGAACAACTGGACTGGAGCGCCAACTCGGATATGATAGCTTATACCTGTAGGAAGAAGACGGGTGTAGCCTACTCCATCTCTACAGACTCTGACATCTTCCTATATAATATAAGTACGCACGAAACGACGAACCTCTGCAAAGCGGAAGACTACGAGGAACCAGCTGTTGATCCGACCAAGACACTGAGAGATCAGGCAGTAAACAGCGCCGACAACATGATCAACCACCCCGGCTACGACCAGAACCCAAAGTTCTCACCCGACGGCAGATATGTTGCATGGCTGTCGATGGCTCGTGACGGCTATGAGTCAGACCGTCAGCGGCTGTGTGTCTTTGATTTGGTCAGAGGCAGAGAGTTCTTTGTCACAGAGTCTTTCGACTCGAATGTCGATGACTTCTGCTGGAGCGACAACAAGGATGCATGGATATACTTTATCGGTGTGTGGCACGGAACAGAGAACCTCTATGCCATCACGCTCAAACAGCCGAAGGACATTGACCAGAATCCAATAACAAATGTGGTTCAGCTTACCAACGACTGGGCTGACTGGGGTTCGCTACAAATAGTGAACAACGGCAAGCAGCTGCTTATGGAGCGACACTGCTATACGTCGCCTGCCGACCTCTATGTCGTAACACCCAACACGAAGAAGCCAGAGAAGACCGTCGTCACACAGATTACGGAGGAGAACAAGCATATACTGGACCAGTTGGACAAGCCCAAGGTTCAGCAGCGCTGGGTGAAGACCACCGACGGGAAGGACATGCTCTACTGGATTATCCTTCCGCCAAACTTCGACAAAAACCAGAAGTACCCCACCCTGCTGTTCTGTGAGGGTGGTCCGCAAAGCCCCGTCAGCCAGTTCTGGAGCTACCGCTGGAACTTCATGATCATGGCCTCACACGGCTACGTCATCATCGCTCCCAACCGCCATGGTCTGCCAGGTTTCGGCAGCGAGTGGTGCGAGGAGATCAGCGGCGACTGGACGGGTCAGTGCATGAATGATTATCTGACGGCTATTGACGATGCCGCCCAGAACCTGCCCTACGTCGATAAGGAGCGGTTAGGTGCCGTAGGTGCCTCGTTCGGCGGATTCTCCGTCTATTATCTGGCAGGTCATCACGACAAACGTTTCAAGTGCTTCATTGCCCACGACGGAGCCTTCAACCTCGAAGCAATGTACACGGAAACCGAGGAGAACTGGTTCTCGAACTGGGAGTATGACGATGCATACTGGAACAAGGACCGCACGGCGAATGCCGACAAGACATATAAGAACTCACCGCATCTGTTTGTAGATCAGTGGGACACACCGATACTCTGCATTCACGGTGAGAAGGACTACCGCATCAACGCCACACAAGGCATGTCGGCTTTCAACGCTGCCCGCATGCGGGGCATTGAGGCTCAACTGCTCATCTTCCCTGACGAGAACCACTGGGTGCTGAAACCCCAGAATGGAATCCTGTGGCAGCGTACCTATTTCAACTGGCTGGACCGCTGGTTGAAGTAAAGTCCCTGAAGCCGACTCCTACCCTCTCTTAAGGGAGAAAAAAAAAAAGGCCATCCCCAGAAAGGAGATGGTCTTTTTTTGTTTGAAATGAAAGAGTGGATATTAAAATTTCTTCCTTAGTGTCAGCACGTTATACCCATTATCACGCTCATAGTTGATAGAGTCCATCAACTCACGTATCATCAGCAGTCCCAGTCCACCAATAGGACGCTCTTCTGCCGACAGTGTCGTATCGGCCAGTTCTCGCTCGGTGGGGTCAAAAGGCATACCGGCATCGGTGATTGTGACCTTCAGCCTTATGCCATCCGACTGCAAGGTAACCTTGACATCACCCTCTTGTCCTTCCGGATAAGCATATTCCATCACATTGACCACAGCCTCCTCCACAGCCAGCCGGATGTTACGGGCCTGCTTATCATCCAGCGGCATACGAGCCAACACCTGCCTGACAAAGTCATTCAACTGACGGGACTGACGGACGTCATTCTTCAGCACGATTTCCTCGCACAGTTCATCGTGGTCTTCCTGCCGCTGATAACGGATAGCCAGCATGGTAAGGTCGTCGCTCTGCACAGCATTCTCTACGAACCGGTGTACGTTATTTGTCATGTAAGTTATCAACGCCTCGCAACTGTCGGTTTCCTTCAGTGATTCCAGCACCCGCTGTAGTCCGAACTGTTTGTGTGCTGCGTTTTGGGCTTCCGTCAGTCCGTCTGTATAGAGGAACAGCATCGTACCTGATTTCAGCTGCAACTCCTGCATGTCGTACCTGACATTATCAAACACGCCTAACGGTAAGTGTGGCTTGGCATCTATCGATCCCTGCCCCACCAGCACAGGACAGTCATGACCTGCATTACAATAGCGCAGCCGTCCTGTCGGCAGATCCAACACCCCAATGAAAAAGGTAATAAACATGTTCGACTCGTTGTTCTGGCACAGCAGGTTGTTCAATATCCGCATAATGTGTGACGGGTTGCTTCCCTTCATCGCAATGGAACGGAACAACGATTGGGCACGAGCCATGATGATGGCCGACGGCACGCCTTTTCCGCTGACATCGCCGATACAGAAGAACAACTTCTCGTCGCGAAGAAAGAAGTCGAACAAGTCACCGCCAACCTCTCTTGCCGGCACCAGGGAGCCATAGATGTCAATGTCGTTGCGTTCCGGGAAGGGTGGAAACTGCTTGGGCAACATAGACTGCTGTATGCGCTGTGCTACAAGCAACTCACTGCCGATGCGCTCTTTCTCCATGTCGGCACGCTGCAGCCGCAACAGATTGTGAATGGTGCGTTGGGTAATAAAGCCTATCAGCATGAATCCTATCAGCATCAGCAAGGCAATATACAAGCGCATGGAGTCCAGATTGCCATACACCTCTCTGTCGTAGCAAACCAAAGCGACCTGCCAATAAGGCGCTTCAGACATAGACAGCGTATAGATGTAGCCATCGTCTTTTTTTTCCTTATCATGAAAAGTAATGACATTGACTTGTCCGTCTTTGATAGACTCACGTTCTACCGTGCTGTCATTGATAAGCGCTATAACCCGTTCAGTGCGGCTCTTGCTGACGAAATGCTCTGACGGACCGCCAACCAACTGCCCCGACCTGGTCAGGAACAGGTTGAAGGAGGACGGACGGTAGCGATGGGTGTTCAGTGTGTCGCCCAGCCAGTTTAACGACACATCCAGACCATAGACAGCAATCATATTGCCATGATGGTCGAGCAATGGATAGGAATAGGTAGTCAGCGACTGCACACCCGTGCTGCTATTATACTGGTAAGGATCGCTCCAGAACGGTTTCCGCTCAGTCATTATCTTCTTAAAGATAGCATTCTGTGTGTAATCATGAGTATCCTCGTCTGCTATCTGTTCCATACGAATCTCATTACCTTCCTCGTAGGCATACGGTTCAAAAAGCCTGCCCTTCTGCGGATAATAGTTGGGAATAAAAGCCAGAAAGCCGCCCTTCACCTTCGAATCAACGATGACCATACGGTGCAGGACAGAAAACATGGAGTCGGGTTCATGGAGATTACGCTCGACATCCCACAAATGTTCCTGCAAGGTCTGTTCGGTCGAATTGAGTGTCTGTTTCAGGACATAGGACTCAACATTCAGCTCTGTCAGCACGCGATATTCCAGCTCTTCTTCAAGCAGTTCGCGGGCATAGTAGTACTGAACGGCAGAAACCAGCTCTAATAGCAAGGCTGCCAGCACAATAACAACCAGACTGCGCCAGCCGCCCTGAAGTCCCGTCAGGTGCCTGAGCCAACCCTTTTCCTGTTTTTCCTTCATCCTTTAACTATTTTGACGGCAAAAATACAAAATAATTCCCAATTCTCAATTATGAATTATGAATTATTTTGTACCTTTGCACTCAAAATCGAAAAAATACAAATCATAAAACAGAATAATTAAACAATGACACAAGCTATTCAAAAGACCCTACGCGACTCCGCCGGCATGCGGTGGACCGCCTTGCTGCTTCTGGCACTTGCCATGTTCTGCAGCTACATCTTCATGGATATCCTCTCACCCATCAAGGACCTCATGCAGGAGACCCGTGGATGGGACTCACTGGCCTTCGGTACCATGCAGGGCTCTGAGGTGTTCCTCAACGTCTTTGCCTTCTTCCTCATCTTTGCCGGAATCATCCTCGACAAGATGGGTGTCCGCTTCACCGCCGTGCTCTCGGCTGCCGTCATGCTCATCGGAGCCATCATCAAGTGGTACGCTGTGACCGAGTCGTTCGCTGGCAGCGGCTTGGACACATGGTTCACGGAGAACTTGAACTATATTCCCGTTTTCGACGAACTGGGCGTCAGCCCGTTCTACGAGGGCATGCCCGCCTCAGCTAAGTTTGCTGCCTGTGGCTTCATGATTTTCGGCTGCGGCTGTGAGATGGCAGGTATCACCGTCAGCCGCGGTATTGTCAAGTGGTTCAAGGGACGCGAGATGGCACTGGCAATGGGCAGTGAGATGGCACTGGCACGCTTGGGTGTCGCCACGTGTATGATTTTCTCACCGTTCTTCGCCCGTCTGGGTGGTGAGGTCAGCGTGAGCCGTTCCGTAGCCTTCGGTGTGGTACTACTCTGCATTGCCCTCATTATGACCATTGTCTATTTCGTCATGGACAGCAAGCTTGACGCACAGACTGGTGAGGCAGAAGAGAAAGACGATCCGTTCAAAATTTCAGACCTTGGACAGATTCTCACCTCCAGCGGCTTCTGGCTCGTTGCCCTGCTCTGCGTGCTCTACTACTCGGCCATCTTCCCCTTCCAGAAGTACGCCGTCAACATGTTGCAGTGCAACCTTGACCTGACGGAGCCTGCCGCCGATTCCTTCTGGGCATCGTCCAGCGTAACCATTGTGCAGTACATCATCATGCTCATTGTGGCAGCGGCCGGCTTCGCCTCAAACTTCCAGAAGAAGCCCGCTACGAAGTATGGTTTGTTAGGCATCTCCATTTTAGCCCTTGTCACCTATTGCTACATGGGCTTCATGCGTCAGTCAGCAGAAGCCATCTTCGCCGTGTTCCCACTGTTGGCCGTGCTCATCACACCCATCCTCGGCTCGTATGTTGACCACAAGGGTAAGGCAGCCTCGATGCTTGTTCTGGGTTCGCTGCTGCTCATCGGCTGTCACCTCACGTTTGCCTTTGTGCTTCCCCTCTTCGAGGGCAGTGCCGTAGGTGGTGTCGCCATTGCCTACCTCACCATCCTCGTGCTCGGTGCCTCTTTCTCACTGGTACCTGCATCACTGTGGCCCAGTGTTCCCAAGCTCGTTGATGCCAAGGTCATCGGTTCCGCCTACGCCCTCATCTTCTGGATTCAGAACATCGGCCTGTGGCTGTTCCCCCTGCTCATCGGTAAGGTGCTCGACCAGACCAATCCCGGAGTCGAAGACCCCACAAAGCTCAACTATACCGCTCCGCTGCTCATGCTGGCAGCCCTCGGCGTTGCAGCCCTCCTCTTAGGTCTGCTCCTCAAGGTCGTTGACAAGAAGAAGCACATCGGACTCGAAGAGCCGAACATCAAATAACCAAATGAAAAAATTGAATAAGAATCAGGCAAGCTTTCGCATTTTGCTATCGCTTGCCTTCCTATTCAATATAACACCTCTGTTCTCTCAAATTAACATCATTAGGGGACAGAAAATTCTTATCAGGTAAAAGCCTATTGGCTATTTATCAAATCAAACTAAAAACTAGAAACCTATGCTACAGAAGACTGCCAGCCTCGACATTGTGGAGTTTGTGGAAACGAACATCCTGCCCCGCTACACAGAGTTTGACAAGGCCCACAACCTGAGCCATGTTACCAGCGTCATACGTCGTTCACTCGAACTGGTGCGTACGACGGGTGCAGACATTAATATGGTATATGTGATTGCGGCCTACCACGACCTTGGCCTTAGCGGGCCACGTGCCATCCACCACCTGACGGGTGGCAAGATCCTGGCACAGGACGCACGTCTGAAGCGATGGTTCTCGGCGGAGCAGATCAAGATCATGCGTGAGGCGGTGGAGGATCACCGTGCGTCGGCCTCGCATGCTCCTCGCAGCATCTACGGCAAGATTGTGGCAGAAGCCGACCGCGACCTGAAACCGGAGACGGTGATTCGGCGTACCATCCAGTTCGGGCTTTCAAACTATCCTGAGCTGGACCACGAACAGCAATGGCTGCGGTTCAAAGAACACATGGACAATAAATACTCGAACAATGGATACATAAAGCTTTGGATTTCAGGATCTCCCAACGAACAGAACCTGAAAGAGCTACGCAACCTCATCGCACAGCCCCAACAGCTTCGCTCAACCTTCGAGCGAATCTTCGCAGAAGAAACAACCTCGTAACTCTTATTTTTTCCACAAAATCATTCGTGTAATCCGTATAATTCGTGGTCAGATAACTCGAATGTCACTTAAATAGCTGTCGGAAGACAGTGGGAATGGGAGTCTCGAACTCCATACGTTCGTGGGTGACCGGATGGGTCAGACAAAGCAGGAAGGCATGCAGGCAGAGCCGGTGCAGCGGGTCGTCGCCGTTGCCGTACTTCACATCGCCACAAACGGGATGTCCCATATCAGCCGAATGCACACGTATCTGGTTCTTGCGTCCTGTCTCGAGCTTAAACTCCACCAGTGAGTGGTCGGTGGTGCGGTCGAGTACAAAGAAATGGGTGACAGCATATTTGCCACCGTTATCCACCGGACTGGAATAGGTGACGTAGGCCTTGTTGTCCTTCAGCCAGTTGGCTACCGTTCCCTGATCCTGCTCCATTTCTCCGCTGACCACAGCGACATAACGACGGTCATAAACCAAATCGTGCCACTCATGTTCGAGAATCTGCTCCGTATCCATATCCTTGGCATAGACCATCAGACCGCTGGTGTCGCGGTCTAAACGATGTACGACATGTGCACGACACTTCTGACCCGACTTCTTGAAATAGTCGTCAAGCACCGACTTCACATTGAGCGACGAGTGACCGGCAGCCATTGAAAGGATGCCGATATTCTTCTCGACGACGATGATCCAGCGGTCTTCATACACGATTTTCACGTAACGGCTCTTGAACATACGCTGATTGCGCTTGGTCTTGCTGACGGCAACCTTCATGCCCGGCTGCAGCATGTAGTCGAACTGCGTCACGGTCTTGCCGTTGACCTTGATACCCTGACCTTGTAGCGTTGCCTTGATTTTCGAGCGGCTCTGCTGCACATTCTCCAGCAGAAACTCCAGCAACGGCTGCGCCTTTTGTACGTTTAAATGGTCGTATTCACCCTGTTGGTTATAAGGATTATATCTCATACTTTGGAATTTGGCGGCGAAATTACAAAAAAAATCAGAAAAAAGTGCGTAGTTTCAAATATTTTTGTAACTTTGTCCCATGAAACTAACGACGTTCTTTACCATAAGGCTATACTGAATAGTAATCAACTAACTGGAACAACTATGAAAAAAGGGATTATTGTACTAATGACTATTCTTTGCGCGATAGCAGCAAAGGCACAACCTCAATGCAATGAAGACGGAACCGTCACCTTCATCTACAAGAACGATTCAGCCAGTACCGTACTGGTTGATGTGCAGTTTGCAGGCCGTCAGGAGATGAAGCGCGACGCAACGACAGGACTGTGGACAGCCACCCTTGGACCGGCTGCACCCGACATGTACCCCTACTGCTTTATCGTTGATGGCATCAGCGTCATGGATCCTGAGAACCCGCAGTACTTCCCCAACGAAGGATTCAAGAACAGCCTGCTGGAAATACCGTCGAAGAACGGTCCCCTGCCCCATGATATTCGTGACGTGCCCCACGGACGCATAGAGTACGTCAATTACTATTCTACCACCATCGGCACGACCAATCACGCCATCGTATATCTGCCTCCCAAGTACATGGAAAGCCAGCAGAAGAAATACCCCGTATTCTACCTCATTAGCGGAACCACTGACACGGAGGAAGTATATTATAAGGTAGGACGCGTGAACTATATCCTCGACAACCTGCTGGCCGAGAAGAAAGCCAAGGAGATGATCATCGTGCTGCCCTACGGCAACCCCATGAAGCTGGCCCAAAGTGCGGGTAGCGGTTCCCCAGCTGCGTCTGGCGCTCCACAGACACGATTTGGCGGAGATCCCTTCAGCAAAGATCTCATCAACGACCTGATGCCCTATATCGAAAAGAACTACCGTACCATCAATAACCGTGACAACCGTGCCATCGGAGGTTTCTCACGCGGCGGCAACCAGGCACTCTACAACGGACTGACGAACCTCGACAAGTTCTCATATCTCTGCTCCTACAGTTCGTTCACCTCGACCGACATCCCTGAAGTCTATGACAATGCCGCCGAGACGAACAAGAAGATCCACCTCTTCTGGCTCGGCATAGGAACAGACGACTTCCTTTACGGAACATCACGCGACTACATGCAGTTCCTTGACGAGAAGGGAATACATACCGTCAAGGAGTTCACCACCGACAAGTTCGGACACACCTGGATGAACGCCAAATATTTCCTGGCCAGGACACTGCCGCTACTATTCAACAAGAAAGCTGCCGAGGAAGCCATGAAGAATGGACAGCCGGCACCTGCCGCATCAGGCAACGAGCAACCGTTCACGCCAGGTGTGATGGCACGATTGTTCCCCCGTCCTATCATCTCACCCGAATACAGCGACGAAGGTATCACCTTCCGCTTCAAGGCACCAGAAGCCAGACAGGTTATGCTGAAATGCGTACCGCTGCCTGAACCCATCGTCATGACTCGCGACTCTGACGGTGTATGGAGTACCGTACTCAACGACCTGCTCTACGATACCTTCAGATACTGCTTCATCGTTGACGGAACACGCGTGGCAGACCCCAGCAACATGTACCTCGCACCCGATGCCGGATTCAAGTACAGCATTGCAGGCAATCCGAAGACGCCCTTCAACTTCGCTTCACAGGGCGACATACCACACGGTCGCACCAGCTACGACCTCGAACGACAGGAGGCCTGGTACGTCTCACCCATGCAGATGTCTGGCACGCCGACGATGCCGGCCTTCATCCAACTGGTTCCCGGACAGGGTGACACGATGGAGAGCTGGTTCAAGGTGGGTGGTGCCGACGCAATGGCCGACCGCCTGTTAGCCGACGGCAAGACGAAGCCCTGCATCATCACCACCAGCACGCTCGAATTCATGCAGCAAGGCAGGCCTATGATGCCAGGCTTCAAGATCAGGACGCTGAAGGCCGACGACTATCCCACATGGGCACAACGCCGCCGCGCACTCTTTAAACTACTCATTGACATCGGCAAGGAACCCGCACCCTCCTTCCCTGAAATGGGAGGCGGATTCGGTGGCGGATTCGGAGGAATGGAATAAGAAAGTAAAAGGACAACATGACGCGATTCGCTCGGCTCATCTCCAAGACACTGTCTGTACGTCTCAGCCTGAAGGTTGTGGCGGCCATAGCCACGCTGCTCACTGTCTCCCTCTTCATCATGTTCCATTATTCGCGGAGAGCGATGAAGGAAGAGGCATTGCAAAAGGCTACGCAGACTCTCGAGGCAACCGTGCAGCACATCGACAATACCCTGCTCAGTGTGGAACAGTCGGCGGGCAACATCTACTTCAACATGCTGGGTCATCTCAACAATCCAGACGACATGTTCCTGTTTTGCCGAAAGCTTGTGGAGAGCAACCCCTTCATACAAGGATGTGCCATTGCCTTTGAGCCTTATCACTACGAGAATCGTGGCAAATACTTCATGGCCTACGTCCATCATTCGAAGAAAGAAGGGTTGTCGGCTACCAACTCGCCCATCATTCAGTCTGACACATTCGGCAACCTGCCCTATACCGAACAACGGTGGTACACGATGCCCGTTGAGCTGGGGCATCCCTGCTGGGTCAATCCTGTAAGGGACAACGAGCCTACCGATGACAGCATCATCTCCTTCTGCCTGCCCATCTACAATAGTGAAGGAAAAATCATCGGCGTGATGGGTGTCGATGTATCCATCAGTCTGCTGTCGGCCATCGTTCTTCAGGCCAAGCCGTCGCCCAATTCCTATTGTACGCTATTGGCTGACGACGGTTCGTATATTGTACACCCCGACACCAACAGGCTACTACTCCAGAAAGCCATAATGGAGAGCGACCCCACAGTGAGGGAGGCTGCACAGGCCATGCTGTCGGGAGAGACTGGCTACAAGCCCTTCCGCCTGAACGGCACAGACAACTACGTTTTCTATAAGCCCTTCGAACGAAAGACTGTCCCTGGACGTTCAGCGGAAAAATTGGGATGGAGCGTCGGCATCATCTATCCTGAGGATGATATCTTCGGCGAGTATAACCGACTACTTTACATCGTTCTCGCCATCGCTATTGCGGGACTGTTCCTGCTGCTGGTGTTCTGCCAGCTCATTGCCCACCACCAGCTGTTGCCACTACGTACACTGACGGAGTCAGCACAGAGAATAGCCAGCGGACACTACGAAGAAGCAGTTGAACTAAACAACAAACACGGCAAAAACCTGGACGAGGTAGGACGACTGCAACAACACTTCCAAATAATGAAACAGTCGCTTGCTGACCACATGAACGAGCTGAACAAGCTGACCGAGACATTGCAAGACCGAAACCTGACACTTCAGGCCACCTACCAACAGGCCAAGGAAGCCGACCGCATGAAGACGGCTGTGCTTCATAACATGTCCAACATGATGATTCCTCCCGTAGATGCCATCAGTAACGACGTCAACCTGTTGTACGAGCGCTACGGAAACATGGAGAGACAGGAAGCCAGCCAATTGACGAACGACATACAAGTACAAGGCACAAAGGTTACGGAAATCCTCAACAAGCTGCTGGAGGCATCGCAGGAAGAAGAGTTGGAGATTGAAGAGTAAAGGGTTGAAGAATTGAAGTTTAACAAATAGAGACAAATAAGATGTTCTATCTGGCACGAATCCGCAAATCACTGTCCATGAAGCTGAGTATCAGTTTCATGCTACTGGCCGTGCCCGTCTTCTTGATTTCCCTGGGACTCCTCTTCGTAGAGGCACGCGACAATGTCAAACGGGAGGCAATGGAACGTGCAGATGCCGTGCTTGACGTTACTCTTCAGCGAATCGACCATTACCTGAACACCGTTGAGACGGCTACATACTCCAATGAATGGCTGATTCTGGAACACCTGAATCCAGACTCGCTGCTGGAACTGACACACCGCATCGTCCTGCTCAACGGCAACATCGACGGCTGTTCCATCAGTGCAGAACCATACTTATTCCCTGAAATAGGCAGATACTTCTCTGCCTATACCATCCGCGAAGGCGACTCTATCATCACCACCGTCGAACAGGAATACGAGTACTTTGAAAAGATATGGTACAAGAAGCCGAAGGTTGCAGAGGAAGCCTGCTGGGTGGATTACTTCGACGAAGTAGATTCTTTGGAGGTAGTGCTCGACGGAAGAATTGCATCCTACAGTGTACCTATCTATAATGACAAGAAAGAATTGGTAGCCGTTATCTCCACCGACTTGGCACTGCGCCACCTCTCTGCCGTCATCACAGCCGAGAAGCCCTACCCCAACTCCTATTTCATCATGTTAGGTGGAAACGGTGACTACTACATACATCCTGACACTGCACGCCTGTTCACCCAGACCATCTTCAGCGAAGTGGATGCAAGGAAGCAGCCGGACATCATCGCCCTGGGCCACGAGATGACAAAAGGCAACGTGGGCAATATGAGCGTCATTATCAACGGCAAGCCCTGTCTGGTCTGTTACCATCCTGTGCCTGACACGAAATGGAGTATTGCACTTATCTGTCCTGAGAGCGATATCCTGAAGGGGCTCAACACCCTGACCTATGTCATTGTGCTGCTCATCGGCGGCGGATTTTTTCTCATCTTGCTGCTCTGCAGAAGAGCCGTTACTGATGCCATCAAGCCTGTGGAACAGCTGGTCAGCAAATCACAGCGCATTGCAGCAGGGCATTACGACGAGCATATCTCCCACAGCAACCGTAAGGACATTATTGGACAGTTGCAGAACAGCTTCGCTACCATGCAGGAGTCAATCGACCAACACGTCAGCGAGATACGTGAGCTCAACAGGGAGACGGCACAGCGTAATGAAGAACTGATACAGGCCAGCCAGCAGGCAGAAGAGGCCGGCAGGCAGAAAGTGGCATTTATCCAGAACATGACACACCAGATTCGCACTCCCCTGAACATCATCATGGGCTTTGCGCAGGTGCTGTTCGATAACATGAAGCAGATGCCGGAAGAGGAGACCAGCAGCATCACTGACGTGATGAACCATAACGCGATGTCGCTGAACCGCATGGTGCTGATGCTCTACGACAGCAGTGAGAAAGGCATGAACTCGGCACTCTACGCTGACAAGCACGAAGAAATACCCTGCAACGATGTGGCACGCGAAAGCATCGGCTACACCAATCTGCACTTCCCGAAACTCAGCATCCGTCTTGAGACTTCCGTACCTGACACGCTACACATACATACCAACCGGCTGTACCTGATGCGTTGTCTCAGGGAGATTCTCTACAACTCTGCCAAGTATTCTGACGGACAGAATATTACATTATACGTTAAAGAGACTGAAGATACCGTCCTGTTTATTTTTGAAGATACAGGACCTGGCATTTCCAAGGAGTATCAGGAACAGATATTTCTTCCCTTCACAAAGGTCAACGACCTGTCTGAAGGACTGGGACTGGGACTTCCGCTGGCTAAGCGTCATGCGGATAATCTGGGCGGAAAGCTTATACTCGACACCGACTACCATGAAGGGTGCAGATTTATTCTGGAAATGCCTAAACGTTAAGGAAACACATCGGCGCCATTTGCCCCTTTCTTGCCATAAGCGTAAAAAATAATGGAGGTCACTCTTAAGAGTAATCTCCATTTTCTTGTACACCCGCAGGGGTTCGAACCCTGGACACCCTGATTAAGAGTCAGGTGCTCTACCAACTGAGCTACGGGTGCATCATTTTGTTACCGGATTCAGCGCTCTTGCTGAATTGCGGGTGCAAAGATACGTACTTTATTTGATACTGCCAAATAAATCGACAACTTTTTTCAAAAAAATCAAATTTTTAGATAGAAATCGTGCATCATTGCCTGATATTCCGGACTTCCAATGAGCAATGTCGAACGTTGGGCATCATAAACCAGATGTTTTCTGAAGGCCAAAAGATAACGACGCGGCGGCTTACGCTCCGTCGTCCTGACAGCACAACAGCGTGAAAGAAGAAGGCCTGCCAAGGCAGCTGCCGACTCCATGCGTGACAGGCTGTCGAACGGCACGACGACAGACAGTTCACCATCATCGGAAAGACAGCGGAAAGCATGTTGCATCAACACGTCGTAGGTAAGTGACGTAGCATGCCGGGCCAGTGTGCGCTGGTTGTCCGGACAGGTCAGGGCATCCATAAAATAAGGCGGATTGCTGACAATGCAGTCAAAGGGGGGCCTCCCCCTAACCCCCTCCCATAGAGGGGGAACTTGGTTCGAGAAGTCTGCCTGCAATACCTCGATACGGTTGCCGAAGGGCGACGCACCGACGTTCTCACGTGCCTGACTGACGGCATCGGCATCAACGTCGATAGCCGTAACAGCAGACTGCGGGAAGCGCTGGGCCATCATCAGGGCAATGAGTCCCGTGCCTGTGCCCACGTCGAGAATACGCCGTCCGCCCTGTGCCCATGCCCCCAGCAGGCATCCGTCTGTGCCCACTTTCATGGCACAGCGTTCCTGTCGTACCACAAACTGCCTGAACTCAAAATAATTGTTACTCATATCTAAAAACTATGCAAAGATACTAAAAAGTTGACTGTTAATCGTTGAGAGTTGAGATTTTTTTGTAATTTTGCAGCCTAAAAATATATAAGGTATAGAAATATAATGAGTCAAGTACATAATAACAACGCATTTTCAATGATAGCAGACGTCGAGGGAGACTATATGGATTTATGCCGTATTACGGTTCCTGACAGTCTGCCGATTCTCGCACTCAGGAACCTCGTCTTGTTTCCAGGTGTAGTATCTCCCATTCTTATCGGTCGGGAGTCAAGCATGGCACTCGTTCAACACTCTGAGAAGAACAACAGCGTCATCGGCATCGTATGCCAGCGTGACCCGGAGATAGAGCATCCCATGCAGGAAGACCTCTACGAATATGGCGTGCTGGCACGTGTGATGAAGATGCTCACGCTGCCCAACGGCAACATTACCACCATCGTTCAGTGTCTGGGACGCATGCGACTGGATAAGGTTATTCAGCAGCATCCGTACATGATAGGCGAAGTGACGAGTCTGCCGGAGGTGGATCCGGAAAAGCGCGACCGTGAGTTCAAGACGGCGATGAAGGATCTCCGTCAGATGACGCAGGAGTATATCCGCCTGAACGACGAGCTGCCTGACGAGGCCAACTTTGCCGTCAACAATGTCACCAACGACATCATGGCCCTGAACTTCATCTGCACGAACATGCCGTTCAGCATCAAGGAGAAGATGGAGCTGCTGCAGATGGACAGCATCAAGGAGCGACTGTTCAACACCATGCGTATCCTGAACCGTGAGATCAAACTCGAAAACCTCAAGCAGGACATCCGCAACAAGACACGTGACGACCTCGACGAGCAGCAGCGTAACTACTTCCTGCAACAGCAGATACGTAACATCCAGGCTGAGATGGGCAACGGCGAAGGCTCGCCCGAGAAGCGCGCACTGCTCGAGAAGGCAATGGACAAGAAATGGTCAGAGGACATCGAGCGCGTATTCTACAAGGAAGTGGAGAAGTTGGACCAGCTGAACACGCAGAGTCCTGACTGGAACGTCCAGCTGACATACCTGCAGACGCTGATAGCCCTGCCGTGGGGTGAGATGACCGAGGACGACCTCGACCTGACACGGGCCCAGAAGGTGCTCGACAAGGACCACTATGGTATGGAGAAAGTCAAGGAGCGCATACTCGAATACATGGCTGTGCTCCAGCTGCGTGGCGACCTGAAGTCGCCCATCCTGTGCCTTTACGGTCCTCCGGGAGTCGGCAAGACCTCATTAGGCAAATCCATCGCCGAGGCTATGGGACGCAAGTATGTCCGTGTGTCACTGGGCGGTCTGCACGACGAGGCAGAGATTCGCGGACATCGCCGCACCTATATCGGTGCCATGCCCGGCCGCATCATCAAGAACATCCAGAAGGCAGGCTCCAGCAATCCCGTCTTCATTCTCGACGAGATAGACAAAGTGACGCAGGTAACCCATAACGGTGATCCTGCATCGGCACTGCTGGAGGTGCTCGACCCTGAGCAGAACAGTGCCTTCCACGACAACTATCTCGACCTGGACTACGACCTCTCGAAGGTACTCTTCATTGCCACCGCCAACGACCTGAACACCATACCGCGTCCCCTGCTCGACCGTATGGAGATCATTGAGGTGAGCGGCTACATCACCGAGGAGAAGATTGAGATTGCCAAGCGTCATCTCGTCCCCAAGGAGAAGGAGAACAACGGACTTCGCAGCGAGAAACGACTGAACTTCAACAAGGCCGCCATCGAGAAGATCATCGAGCAATACACCCGTGAAAGCGGCGTGCGACAGTTAGAGAAGCAGATCAACAAGAGCTTCCGCAAGCTGGCCCTGCGCAAGGCCAAGGACGGCGAGCTGCCTTATATGAAGATTACGCCCAACGAGATTGAGGACCTGCTGGGCAAGCCGCCCTTCTACCGCGACATCTATCAGGGTAACGACTATGCCGGCGTGGTCACCGGACTGGCATGGACCAGCGTAGGCGGCGAGATACTCTTTATCGAGACCTCACTCTCGAAGGGCAAAGGCTCGAAGCTCACGCTGACGGGTAATCTGGGCGACGTGATGAAGGAGAGTGCCGTGCTCGCGCTGGAATATGTCAAGGCACATGCCGACGTGCTGGGCATCGACTACCGAATCTTCGACAACTGGAACATCCACATCCACGTGCCTGAGGGTGCCACACCCAAGGACGGACCGTCGGCCGGCATCACTATCGCCACCTCTATCGCCTCTGCACTCACCCAGCGCAAGGTTCGCAAAAACGTGGCTATGACGGGTGAGATTACCCTGCGCGGCAAGGTGCTGCCCGTTGGAGGCATCAAGGAGAAGATTCTTGCCGCCAAGCGTGCCGGCATCACAGACATCATACTGTGTCAGGAGAACCGCAAGGATATCGAGGAGATACCCGATGTCTATCTGAAGGGTGTCAAGTTCCACTATGTGGAAAACGTACAGGACGTTTGGCAGTTCGCCCTCACTGACGAGATTGTAGAGCACGCCCTGAAGTTTGAGATTCCTGAAGAAGAAAACCATAACCAAAAAGAAAACTGAATAGATTTTCAAATGAGCTTCTTCCAACTTCAGCATACCGATTCAGCCTCTGATGCACGCACCGGCTTGATTACCACCGACCACGGCCAGATCAAGACGCCGATCTTCATGCCCGTCGGTACGGTGGGCAGCGTCAAGGGAGTACACTTCTCGGAGTTGCGCCAGCAGATTGGTGCCCAGATCATACTGGGCAATACCTACCATCTCTACCTGCGGCCAGGACTGGAAGTGCTTCGCAAGGCAGGAGGACTGCATAAGTTCAACACATGGGACCGTCCCATACTCACGGACTCCGGCGGTTTCCAGGTCTTTTCGCTGACTGGCATCCGCAAGCTGCGCGAGGAAGGCTGTGAGTTCCGCTCGCATATCGACGGTTCAAAGCATATCTTCACGCCTGAAAACGTGATGGATACGGAGCGCATCATCGGAGCCGACATCATGATGGCACTGGACGAATGTCCGCCAGGACAGAGCGACTACCAGTATGCCAGAAATTCGCTGGGACTGACACAGCGCTGGCTCGACCGCTGCATCAAGCGCTTCAACGAGACGGAGCCGCTCTACGGTCACCGTCAGTGGCTCTTCCCCATCGTTCAGGGATGTACCTACAAGGACCTGCGCACAGAGGCTGCCCACTATATCGCCGACAGGCTTCCCGCTTTGGGCGACGGAGGTGCCGCTATCGGCGGACTGGCCGTCGGAGAGCCTACGGAGGTGATGTACGACATGATTGAGGTGGTGAACGCCATCCTGCCGAAGGACCGTCCACGCTACCTGATGGGCGTCGGCACTCCGCAGAACATCCTCGAGGCCATCGAGCGGGGTGTCGATATGTTCGACTGCGTCATGCCGACACGCAACGGCCGCAATGCCATGCTGTTCACCTACGAGGGAACCATGAACATGCGCAACAAGAAATGGGAGACGGACTTCTCGCCCATCGATCCTGACGGCTGCGAAATAGACCGCATCCACTCGAAGGCATACCTGCACCACCTGTTCAAGGCACAGGAACTTCTGGCCATGCAGATTGCCTCCATCCACAACCTCGCCTTCTACCTCCGACTGGTGGGCGACGCCCGTCAGCACATCGAACAGGGAGACTTCGTACAGTGGAAACGTAGTGTCATTGACAATTTAGGGAGAAGAGTGTAATTATATGGAATTCAAAAAGATAAGAAAATGGAACAAGCTGCTTCACCTGCTGCGCACGCTGCGCCGCTGGTGGAAGAAAGTCATGAGCTGGCCAAGGAGATACATCAAGCGCATTGATACCTATATCATCTGGAAGTTCATTGGCACCTACATCTATTCCATCATCCTCATCATCTCCATTTCCATCGTTTTCGACATCAACGAGAACCTCTCGAAGTTCACGACTCACCACGCACCGCTTCATGCCATTGTCTTCGACTACTACGCCAACTTCGTTCCCTACTTTGCCAACCTCTTCTCACCGCTGTTTGTGTTTATTGCCGTCATCTTCTTTACCTCGAAGATGGCAGGCAACTCCGAAGTCATAGCGATGCTGGCCAGCGGCATGGGCTTCAAGCGCCTGCTCCGTCCCTACCTGATATCGGCAGCCCTCATTGCAGCCCTGAACTTCTATCTCGGTGCCTATATCATCCCTAAAGGCACCATCGTCCGACTGAACTTCGAGTCACAGTACAAGAACAGGCACAAGAACACGTCGGCAACCAACGTACAGCTACAAGTGGCTCCAGGCGTCATCGCCTTCATGTCGCAATACGACGACATCACCAAGACGGGCTATGGCTTCACGCTCGACAAGTTCGAGAACAAGAAACTCGTCAGCACCCTCTCGGCCAACATAGTCCAGTACGACACCATCAGCGAGAGCCGCTACCAATGGAAGGTACGCAACTACAAGATACGCACCCTGACGGGCATGCGCGAACAGATCACTTCAGGCATGTCGCTCGACACGATGATCATGCTGGAACCCATGGACCTGGTGTTCTCACGAGGTCAGCAGGAGACGCTCACCTCACCGGAGCTGAAGCGTTACATATCGAAACAGGAGGAACGCGGCTCGCAGAATGTCGTGCAGTATGAGGTGGAGTACCACAAGCGAATAGCCACCTCGTTCGCCTCGTTTATTCTCACCATCATTGGTGCCTCGCTGTCCTCGCGAAAGCGGAAAGGCGGAATGGGAATGTATCTCGGCATCGGACTGGCACTCTCCTTTACCTACATCCTGCTGCAGACGGTCAGTGCCACCTTCGCCACACAGGCCGGCACCCCACCCTTGCTCGCTGCATGGATTCCCAACATCCTCTATATCTTCATCGCCTACTTCTGCTACAGGCAGGCACCGAATTAATTTACGATTTACAGATTTACGGATTTACGATTTTGCTACGCCAACGTAATGAGGAGTCCTAAACAGTCGTAATTCATAACTAACAAAGAATATACGATGACTTTTGAAGAAACATATTTAAATGATAATATCCTCGATGCGCTGTATGACATGCACTTTGAGGAGATGACTCCTGTTCAGGAGAAGTGCATACCACAGATTCTCGACGGACACGACGTGATGGGAGTGGCACAGACCGGCACTGGCAAGACTGCTGCCTACCTGCTGCCCATCCTCTCCATGCTCGACGACGGCGGCTATCCCTCCGATGCCATCAACTGTCTCATCATGGCACCAACACGAGAGCTGGCACAACAGATTGACCAGGCCATGCAGGGTTTCGGCTACTACCTCGACGCCGTCAGCAGCGTCGCCGTCTATGGCGGCAACGACGGCAACCGCTACGACCAGGAGCAACGCTCACTGCGCATGGGTGCCGACGTGGTGATTGCCACGCCAGGCCGTTTGCTCAGCCATATCAAGGTGGGAAACGTCGATCTCAGCCGCGTCAGTTTCTTCGTGCTCGACGAGGCCGACCGCATGCTAGACATGGGATTCTCTGACGACATCATGCAGATAGCCTCGCATCTGCCCCAAAACCGTCAGACCGTCATGTTCTCTGCTACCATGCCCGATAAGATACAACAGCTGGCCAAGTCGATGCTCTACCAGCCTGTCATGGTCAAGATAGCCGTCAGCCGTCCTGCCGACAAGATCCGCCAGTCGGCCTTCGTCTGCTACGAGCCGCAGAAACTGGCCATCATCAAGCACCTCTTCGCTACCGACCAGCTGCAGCGTGTCATCATCTTCTCCGGCAAGAAAGACAAGGTGAAGGACATCACACGTGAGCTGAAACGCATGAAGATCAACTGCGCACAGATGCACAGCGACCTCACCCAACAGGAACGCGACGAGGTGATGCTGGCATTCAAGGCCGGTCAAATCGATGTGCTTGTGGCTACCGACATCGTCAGCCGAGGCATCGACATCGACGATATCCGTATGGTCATCAACTTTGATGTGCCCCACGATGCCGAGGATTACGTCCACCGCATCGGCCGTACGGCACGTGCCGACCGCGACGGTGCTGCCATCACCTTTGTCTGCGAAAAGGAGCAGTTCGCCTTCCGTCAGATAGAGAAGTTCCTCGGAAAGGAGGTCGAGAAGACTCCCCTACCCGACAGCGTGGGCGAAGGTCCCGTCTATGAACCCAAGAGCCGCACTGCCCGTGCCTCCCGTTACTGCCATCGCCGGGGGCGCAACAACTCATCTACACATCGGCGCAAATCTTCTCGGCGATAAGCAAAAAAAGAGAACCCCAAAGGGTTCTTTTGCGATTCTCGGAAGGCACTTTTGCGATTGCTAAAAGGCCTTCTTGTATATGGAAGAAGAGCCTTCGAGCAGGGCAAGAAGGCTCTCGGGCAACCGCAAGAAGGGCCTCGTTGAAAAACAGCTGCATACTCCAAGTGGATGGAGTATGCAGCTGTCGTATTGATGAGGAAAGGAAGTAGCCTACAGGATAGATGAGGCGTAAATCCAGTCGTAGATGCAGGAGACGATACCGAAGAGGACGATGCCTGCCGTACAGAGGGCGAGTGCCACCTTGGTGTCAAGGTTGACCTTGAAGGTGGGCAGCGGCGATTCCTCGCTCTTGATATACATGGCCTTAACGATGAGCAGGTAGTAGTAGAGTGACACTACCGTATTGATCAAGGCGATGAAGACCACGAAGTAAGCCCAGAACGGGGCATGCTCGTGACCTGCCACACCTGCCATGAAGACGAAGAACTTCGAGAACATACCTGCAAACGGCGGGATGCCTGCCAACGAGAACAATGCCAGCGTCATGAGGAACGACAGCTTGGGATTGGTCTTGTAGAAACCGTTGTAGGCGGACATCAGGGTCAGCCCCTCCCGACCTCCCCGAAGGGGAGGAGTCACCCCTCCTTCGGAGGGGATGGGGGAGGCCTCCACCGCACCAATGATGGTGAAGACGGCGAGGTTGGCTACCACATAGACCAGCACGTAGTAGATGAGTGAGGCGGTGCTCATCTGGAAGTCGTTACCAATGACTGCCAACATGATATAACCAGCCTGCGAGATGGAGCTGAACGCCATGAAGCGCTTGAGCTCCTTCTGACGGATGGCAAACAGGTTGGCAACCGTTATCGACAGGATGATGACCACCCAGAGCATGGGCTGGTAATACTGCGACATGGGAGCAAAGGCCTTGACCAGTACGATAAGCAGCGTAAGGGCGGCAGCTCCCTTGGAGATGACGCTCAGATAACCTGTGACAGGCGTCGGAGCACCTTGATAGGTGTCAGCCGTCCAGAAATGGAAGGGAACCAGCGAGAGCTTGAAGCCCAGTCCGCTGAAGAAGAAAGCCAGACCCATGAGCATCAGGGGCGAGAATATATACGACTGACTTAGACGACTGCAGATGTCACCATAATACATGGTTCCTGTGGCAGCATAGATAAACGAGATGCCAAAGAGCATGACACCACTGGAGAACGTTGCCATAAGGATATACTTGGCAGCTGCCTCGGCCGACTCTTTCTTCCATTTGTCGAAGGCAGCAAGGCAGGCCATAGGTACGGAAGCCATCTCGAGTCCGAGGAAGAACAGCAGGAAATGACCGCTCGACATCATGACATACATACCAAGCAGGGTGGAAACTATGAGCATATAATACTCGCCTGAATACTTATTATTTGACGGTTGACCATTTACGATTCCGCATCCTGCACTGAGCCACGTCTGTGACATGATGACGACGATGATGGTGCCTGCCGTCAGTATCAGCTTCATGACATTGACTGCCGGACTGGTGACATAAAGTCCTCCGAAGGCTTCGGCAGGTTCAGCCAGGAAACAGGGAACAAGCTGTGCACAAAGCAACAGTGTAGTCAGGATGCCCAGTGACTTGGTCTTGCCCTCGCCCTTCATCAGCAGGTCGGCGAAAAATACGATAATCAGTACTGCAACAAGTGTTGCTTCAGGCAGCATCAGTAGAAATTGACTGTAATCCATCATGAGATTTACTATTTGACGATTTACTATTTGACGATTTTACTATTTACGATTAATGATTACAGGATATTCGCAAGAATGGGTCCTACGGCATCGTTGATGACATTGCTTGCCCACAGGGGAAACAGGCCGAGTCCTGCTACACAGGCGATAAGGCCGATGACAGCCACTCGCTCGTCCCAAGTAGCATCAGTCAACTCAAGGTAGTGCTTGTTCTCCACTTCACCATAGAGTATCTTGCCCACGACACGCAGGATATAGACTGCCGTGACGACAATGGACGTACAGGCGATGATGGTAGCCGCACGATGGAACGTGTCTGCATTCTCGAACGAACCGACAAAGATGGTCATCTCGGCAATGAAGCCGGAGAAGCCAGGCAGGCCGAGGTTGGCAAGACCCGCAATGACATACCCCACGGCGAGGAACGGCATGATCTTCATCAGACCTGCCAGCTCACGAATGTCACGGGTATGGGTACGACCGTAGATCATACCGATGAGGGCAAAGAAAAGTGCCGTCATCAGACCGTGAGAAAGCATCTGCAGGATAGCACCAGTGCAAGAGGTCTTCGTCATCATCAGCAGAGCGAACAGTACCAGACCGCAGTGAGACACAGATGAGTAGGCATTGATATACTTCAGGTCGGTCTGTACGCAGGCAGAGAAAGCACCATAGACCACAGAGATGGTAGTCAGGATGAGGAAGATCCAAGCCAGTTCGTTGGCAGCCTCAGGCAACAGGAACATAGCCACACGGAAGCAGCCATAGCCTCCAAGCTTCATCAACACGCCAGCATGCAGCATAGAAACGGCTGTAGGTGCCGAAGCATGACCGTCGGGAGACCAAGTATGGAACGGGAAGAGCGCTCCCAGCACACCAAATCCGACGAAGATGAAGGGGAACAGCACTTTCTGTATCTCGACAGGGATGTTGTGCATAGCTGCCAGATCCTGTACGTTCATGGTGGTAGCACCACTGAAGTAATAGATACCCAGTATGCCAAGAATGAGCAGTGCCGAGCCGCCCATCAGCATCAGCGTAAGCTTCATGGCAGCATACTCACGGTTACCGCTGCCCCATACACCGATCAGGAGATACATGGGAATAAGGGCCACCTCATAGAACATGAACATGGTGAACATGTCAGTGCAGATAAAGAAGCCGAACACACCCGTTGAAAGGAGCGTGAACCAAAGGAAATACTCCTTGGTCATGGGCTTCAGCTGCCATGAGGCAAAGGTGCCAGTGAAGACGATGATGCTTGAGAGAAGCAGCATAACGACACTGATACCATCAACACCAATGGCGTACTCTATGTTGAGCGGCTTAAACCAAGGCAGACGGTCAACAAGCAACATAGGATCTACGTTACCGTTGGCACGCTGCTGGATAAAATAAATGGTCAGCCATACGGACAGTGCCAGCAAGCACGATGCACCTGTTACCATCACGCCACGCACCTGATTGAGATTCTTGGCAAGCCATAATCCCAGAAGCATCAGGGCGGGAATTAAAACGAATAGACTTAATATATTCATATCTTCGATTTTCGATTTACTAATTTTCGATTTTCGATTTATATGGCGAGTAACACCAGTGTTAATGCCACACTACCCGTCAGGAACCAGACAGCATACTGACGCACATCGCCGCTCTGCCAGGGACGGAGACTCTCACCAGCCTCGTTGGCACCCCATGCCATGAAGTTGAATGTGCCGTCAACGATGTGGCGGTCGAACCATGCAACAGGTTTGCTGATGCAGCGGAAGATGATGCGGTGGGTAACGTACTGCCAGATCTCGTCCTGATAGAAACGCTTGTAGGCTGCACGATGCAGCTTGGGGAACGTCTTATAGAGACGCTCAGCGATGGGCTGGCTCTCACCTTTATAAATATAGGTAGCGAGGCAGATGCTCA
This sequence comes from uncultured Prevotella sp., assembly GCA_905236875.1. Taxonomy (GTDB): domain Bacteria; phylum Bacteroidota; class Bacteroidia; order Bacteroidales; family Bacteroidaceae; genus Prevotella. The sequence goes on from CAJOQT010000073.1 coordinate 53,599, forward strand.
AGATAGCGATGATGGTCGAAGTGACAGCAATCTGTGTGTCGAAATGGATGGTGTAGTTCTGACCACTTGCTGTAACGAAAGTGCCAAAGGAACCACCCCACCCCAGGAATCCTGCCAGCGTGCTATAGACGCCCACACCAACGGTGATGACACAGAGCACGATGAGAGGAACCGTCATAGAGAGCGGAGCCTCATGCGGTGTATGGTGTGCATGTGCTTCCTTGTTTTCCGTACCCCAGAAAATGCCGTAGTACAGACGGAACATATAGAAGGCAGTCATGGCGGCAATGCCGGTCATGATCCAGCCCACGACAGGACTGTACTGGAAGCAGGCAGAGATAATCTCGTCCTTCGAGCTGAAGCCCGAAAAGAACGGAATACCCGCAATGGCCAGACAGCTGATGAGGAATGTGATATGCGTAATGGGCATATACTTGCGCAGACCTCCCATGAATGCCATCTCGTTAGAATGAACGGCATGGATGATGCAACCGGCTCCGAGGAACAGGCAGGCCTTGAACATGGCATGTGTAAAGAGATGGAACATCGAAGCCATATAACCCAGCGAGCCATGATTGTCGATGACCGCCTCATGACCTGGCAGGCAAACGCCAAGTGCCACCATCATAAAGGCAATCTGCGAGATGGTGGAGAAGGCCAGCACACGCTTGATGTCGCTCTGGGCACAAGCCACAGCAGCAGCATAGAAAGCGGTGAACACGCCTACCCAGACCACAACGCTCAATGTCTCAGGAGCGTAATTGATCCAGAGGGGGAACATACGGGCAATCTGGAACACACCAGCCACCACCATCGTTGCCGCATGGATGAGTGCGCTGACGGGTGTCGGACCTTCCATAGCGTCGGGCAGCCAGATGTGCAAGGGGAACATGGCACTCTTACCGGCACCACCGATGAACATCAGTACGAGAGCCGTAGGCAATACAAATGCTGCACCGGCAACGGCACGGACATCGCCAGAAACGGTGAAGTCGAAGGAGAACGTTCCAGCATAGTAGCCAAACAACAAAATACCGACAAGGAAGAACATATCGGCGAAACGCGTCACGATAAACGCCTTCTTCGATGCTGCGATGGCCGGCTTCAGCGGATAGTAGAAACCGATGAGCAGATAGGACGACACACCCACAAGCTCCCAGAAGAGATACATCTGGAAGATATTGGTAGCAACAACGAGACCGAGCATGGACATGGTAAAAAGCGAAAGGAATGCGTAGTAACGCTGGAATCCCTTCTCACCGTGCATATAACCAAACGAGTAGATGTGGACCATGAACGATACCGTAGAGATGACGATGAGCATCATCACGGAGATGGGGTCTAACAGGACACCCATATCGAAGTGAAGATTGCCCAACGGCAACCAGGTAAAGTTATAGGGAACAAGCGTCTCGAAAGACCCGTCGGCCAAACGGTCGGCAGTGAAATAGCTGAATGCCGTCCAGTACGACAGGACCGTTACGAGTCCCAATGACGTTGTGCCGATCAGACCGGCCGTCTTGTGCGACATCTTCATGCCTGCCAGCGCAAGTATCACAAAGGAAAGCGCAGGCAGCAATAATATCAGAAATGAATAACTAAATATTTCCATAATCAATCCTTATTCCTTTTTAATTTTTCATTTCCATAATGCTGTCAACACGATCGCTCTTGAAGTTGCGATAGACATTGATAATGATAGCAATGGCAACAGCCGACTCAGCAGCTGCAACTCCAATGACAAAGAGCGTCATGAACATACCCTCCATGCCTTCCGGATAGAGCAGACGGTTGGCTGCGGCAAAATTGATATCGACGGCATTGAGTATCAGCTCAACAGAGATGAGCATCGCAATAAGGCTGCGACGGGTGACAAAGCCATAGACACCAATGAAAAACAATAGGGCACTAAGCACGAAATAACATTCTACAGGTATCATATTACTTACGCCCCTCCTTTCTTGCCACTACTAAACCACCAATAATACAAGCCAGCAAGAACAGCGAGATGAACTCGAAGGGGAGCACATACTC
>CAJOQT010000074.1 GCA_905236875.1 uncultured Prevotella sp.
TATGCTTTGGTTGAACAAGAGTATAGGTTTTGCGACACAAAACAAGTTGTTTTGTCAGTTCAAAGCACCTTCCCACGATTCTGAGTGCAGAGCCTTTGTTCTGCCATCTGCTATCATAGCCCATCTTAAAGAGCCTGTTTGCCTGTTCCATGTCCGTACTTTTGCTGCTGCAAATGTACAAAAAATCTCCCACATCGCGCTGACATGGGAGAATCTTTTGGGATTATTTATAATAATTTCTCTATCAGCGGAACATAGTACTCGTGTACTTCCCCGGCTGTAGGCGTATGACCTCCAGGGAAATGAAACGAGTGACTGTAGTACTGTAGGAATAGTGGCTCGAAGCGGGCCAGCGTGTCCTGTTCGCCAAAGATGCCCCAAATACGATTCCTGTAGGCTGGGCTGTAGGTGTCAAACTGATGAGCCTCCATCTCTGCAAACTCGGCAATTAGCTGTTCGTCGATGATGAAGTCCTGTTGTCCATCCTTTCGTGGCGACTTGTATTGGTGGGCGCCAATGCGTGGTTTCAGGAACTTCGTCATCATGAAATGGGGGTTGCCCAACAATGCTGGCAGTCCGACTGTCGGGGCCACCATCTGTGCATAGAACGAACCACAGCTGTTACCCACCAGCATATCAGGTTTCTCATTGTCTGTCAAGTCACGGATGTAGCGTATGGCCTCCTTGGGATGCATCGGCAGGTCTGGCGTCAGTACCTCTGCCATATCCTTGAAAGCCTCTTGTAATGCCATAGCTGGCACACACTGGCCACTGGCATAGAATCCGTGCAGGAAAAGTATCTTCTTCATAATTGGAAAATCAAAGCTTGTTTTATTGTTTATCAAGTAACCCAATGTACAGAAATGATTAGACTAAATAATCGCTCGGCTATGCCGCTTTGCTCTGCAAAGAACATCGAGATTCCGCAGATAGGTGTCGGCACGTGGACGCTACGCGGAGAAACGGCCCGCCAGAACGTGCGCTCGAACGTTCTCAACGACCCTGAAACGTTCCCATGGTAATCGCTTTTGCTGTTGGTCATTCTGCCCACACTGGCAGTATATAGGTTAATAAAGGAATAAGCCGAAGACTCTATTTACAGTAGGGAAAGGAATTCCTGTTAGAATCACTTCACCCCATGCACAAGCATTTTCAGGGTGTAAACGGATTTTGAGGCGGTAATAAACAGGATATTACGCTCTTTCCCGCCAAAACAGACGTTTGCCGTCCAGTTCTCAGGAATAGGGATATGGACTATCTTGTGGCCGTCCTTGTCGAAGACGGTCACACCGTCGCCTGTGAGATAGATGTTCCCTCGGTCATCAATCGTCATCCCGTCTGACCCCATGTCGGCAAACACCTGCCGGTTCGTCAGACGGCCGTTGGGCTGAATATCATATCTCAGGATTCTGTTGGCCTTTGCCTCTGCGACATACAGATGTTTTCCGTCGGGCGTTCCCACCAGGCCATTGGGCTGGTTGAGCGTTGAGTCGAGCATGACGAGCTGATGGTCTCCAGGAGCCAGATAATACAAGCCCTCTACAGGCTGCTGGCGCTCTGGGTTGCGTGTCCAGTAGTCTCTCTGAAAATAGGGGTCAGTCAGATAATAGCCTCCGTTCTTCGAGATCCATACATCGTTAGGGCCGTTGAGCAATCTGCCGCCGAAGTCGGTTATCAGAATCGTGGGATGTCCTTCCGTGTCGAAAGACCAGAGCTGGTTGTCCATATCTGCGCAGGCTATCAGGTTGCCCTGGGCATCAAAGTACAACCCGTTGGAGCGGCCGCTCTGATTGGTGAACATCGTAATCTCTCCTGTTTCGCAGTCCCAACGGTAAATCCTGTTGTTGGGCTGGTCTGTAAAGAATACGTTACCCCTTGCGTCAGCCGCAGGCCCTTCTGTAAAGCTATACGAATCAGAAACTCTTACAGGGGTTTCCCCATCTGCAACGATATCACTTGGCTGACCAAGTCCACCTTCAACCTCTGTATCAATGATGATTCTTATATAACTTTTCAGGTGAAAGGCTCCTCGGTCGCTGATTTCACAGACGAGATGGAGCTTCTGACCAGCAGCATCGGCAGGGATACAGACATTGACCATGCTACTCTCAGCATTGTCGATAGACAGTTCCACCGTTCCAATCTCCTTCTGCTGCCACCACTGGAAATGAATGGCATCTCCATCTGGATCTGTAGAACGCGAGGCGTCCAAACGGATGGTCTCGCCCGCCTTGACCTTTAGTACAAGGGGTGACGGACCTTTGTGACCATTAACTACCACGACAGGATTACGATTGCCTTTACCTTCATCGGCCCACTGCATACGAGCAATGAAGTCGTTGAGTTCATCTATATAGAACCGTTGTTTGTAACCCACGCTGATGCCGCGCACAGGCTCCAGCCAACTCGTCCAGGCAGTGGTCAGGGAGTCAGGGCAGAGTCCTCGCTCATGGTAGCCCGCCCATCCGGCTTGCAGGGGATCTTCGGGGTCGTTCAATCCATTGGGGAGCACATAGAGGAAACTCGGCGTGTCACCCTCCACGCCCCATTTGTAGTTAGGATATTCCTTACCCAGCGCGCCCTTGGTTTGTATGTACTGCTGATGCTGAGTCCAGTGTTGCTTGCCCAGCTCACACTGCTCCTGCCACGTGCCCTCGTCCCATATAAACTGCAGGTCGTCTTGAAACTCCTGGCGCAGCCACATGTGTGAACTATAGGCCCGATCCATGCGCATGTTGTACTGCATGTCCTGATCGGTGATGGTATAAATGCGGAACTTACGCACGAATTTCTTCAGCTCGTCTTCTGTCCGTGTCTGCTTCACGCGCCAGATGGCCTGAGCCAGCGTGTTTGCACCACCCCAGGCTGCCACATAGATAGGCCGCGGGTCGTCCTCGTCGGCCAGACGGATGAGCAGCTGGCTGCCTGGCGAGTCGTTGCCTTCGCCAATAACCTTGATGCCACCCCGTCTACTGCCCATCACGGCACGACTCCTCAGGTACTCAGCACTCGGCCAGTAGCCTATTTGTTGTCTGCCGTTTTCCTTCTTAATAGACAGGAAGCTCCTTTGGTTCGAACGTTTCATCAGGTTCGTCACGTCCTTTTCGTATGCATCGATCACGCGGTGCAGATACTGTGCCCATTCCTTGGGGTAGGGGTCACAGTTCCATCCCACCGACGTAATCAGCGCCTCAATCTCGAACATGTCGGCATAGGCCATCAGATGCACCATCGACTCCATATCGTCGGGCTCTACATCGGCCGGCGCAATGTCCGTACATACTACCAGTCGCGGTTTCAGCGTCGCACCATTTGGCAAACCATAAGCCGACAATCCCGTAGAAAGTGCCAGCAGCGTTGTTGCCATCAACTTAAATATTGGTTTTAGCTTCATTTTTTTTATCTCTATTTGTCCTTAAAGATTTCTTCCAACCGCATATCAAGTACATCGCCACGCAAATCTATATCGACAATCTTTCCTTCATCGTCAAGAAGAATGTTAGCGGGAATAGACTTGATGCCGTATGTTGTTGCAGCGATGCTTTCCCATCCCGCAAGGTCACTCAGGTGAATCCAAGGCATCTTCATGTTGTTGATGGCACGCAGCCACGCGTCCTTTTTGCTGTCGAACGAGATGGCAACAATGTCGAATCCCTTCGGGTGATATTTCTCGTAGCATGCTGACACGTTTGGCATTTCTGCGCGACACGGCCCGCACCACGAAGCCCAGAAATCGACGAGCACATAGTGGCCTTTGCCGCACCATTCGCTCAGTCGGTGCTCGTTGCCAATGGTGTCGTTCATGGCAAAGTCGATAAATGGCTTCCCTATGGAGCGTACATACTGGCCGGAAAGCAGAGCCAGCCGTTCTTTGGCTCCCTCCATCCTTGGCTGATCGGCATACGGGGCACCAGAGTAGAATATGCGTTGCAGGTCGCCGAAAGAAAGCCCATCGGCAATCATTGGGACGAATACCAATGGCAGCATGGAGTCGAGATTGTCCATTACAGCCTTGCGCATGATTCTGAATGCCTCTTCTTTGGTATTATTCTTCATGCAGGCAAGCAGTCCTTTTACGGTCTTGTTCATTGCCACTGAAACCTTAGAGCCTGTTACCGTGCCTTCGGTCAGGTCAACGAATGAAGGAATTGTATCGTTTACAGCGGCTGCAAATCCATCCAAATCCTGCTGTTTATAGGCTTTGTCGCTCATGAATATGCACAAACCCTGAAACATGGGTATCGCAGCGGGTCTATATTCCCACCGTCCATTAGTGACGGTTATGCTGTCTGGATTTCGGAAGCTCAAGTCACGGAAGACGTATACGGTCTTCACTTCTGGTTGTACAATGCCTTGAATGCTTGCTTGATTTTGTGCCTGTCCCGCCATTGCAGCGACGGCGAACAATGCGGTGATGATAGTTTTTTTGTTCATGATTTATCTGTTTTCAAGAATTGAGCGGATATCTCAAATTTTATGCAAAGTTAGTGAAAATTCTGCAAA
>CAJOQT010000075.1 GCA_905236875.1 uncultured Prevotella sp.
GTTCAGCAAAAGCTAAGGTTTTGTTCAGCAAAAGCTAAGGTTTTGTTCAGCAAAAGCTAAGGTTTTGTTCAGCAAAAGCTAAGGTTTCGTTCAGCAAAGGCTAAGGTTTCGTTCAGCAAAGGCTAAGGTTTCGTTCAGCAAACCTACTAACATTGGTGAGCAAACCTGTATGGAATGAGGAGAAAAGGTCATAGGTCTAAGGGACTTAGGCCAACTCCAGATCGAATATTTCCCTCAGTTTAGCGACTGAGGGATTTTCTTTTTCCATCAGTTCGTATTTCTCACGGCGGCTCAGGATACGGACAGGGCCGTCATGCTTGAGCACCGTCACCTGAAGGGTGATGCCGGAATGGTGCAGATGGAGCTTGAGGGTATTGAGAATGCTGCCGAAAATCTGGTCTATCTGTTCCTTCACCAGTTCGTTCTCCACCTGTAGCTCGACGGCAGGGAACGTAGTGATATGTGGTGTCATGTTCTTCATGCGGGTGGCTATGCCGACATATTTCTGGGGCATGCGGTTACACATGGAGAGCCACTGGAACTGCAGATCCTGATCGTTGAACGACTGTTCTTCCTTGGAGACGGCAGTTTCAGTGACTTGGGGCTTCTCTCCTGAATCCTCCTTGTTGAGGAGGTTGTTCCAGGAGAAAGCGATGGTCTTTTTCAGTGTGGGACGCCCGCTGGCTATCGGTGCGCGAGGCGCTGCCGGCTTAGGTGCAGCGGCCAGTGATGCGACAGGCTTTGGCGCAGCTACCTGCGGGGCTGCTTGCTGTTGCCTTGCCTGTTGTATCAGTTGCTTGAACAGGGTTTTCAGTCTCATGGGGCTACGCCCCGCAGAGGCATCGTCATCGGGCTGTGTAATCTGCGCTATCTCTATGAGTGTCAGCTCGACAAGCAGTCGTTTGTTGCCCGACTGCCGGTAGTTGATGTCACACTGATTCATCAGCCGCAGCGCCTGATAGAGGAAACTCGTCTCACATTTCCTGGCCTGCTGACGGAAACGCTCACGCTGCTGCTGACTGACCTCAAGCAGTGGAAGCGTAGCATCATCCTTGGCCATGAGCACGTTACGCACATGCTTTGCCAGTCCGCTGATAAGCAGTCCGCCGTCAAATCCCTTATTGATGATACTGTTGAGCAGCAGCATGATATCACTGACCTTGTTCTCGATAGCAAGATCGATGATATTGAAATAGTTCTCTGAATCGAGTACGTTGAGGTCTTCGATAACCTTTTGGTAGGTGATGTCGCCCTGACAGAAAGATACCGCCTGGTCGAAGATGCTCAAGGCATCGCGCATGCCTCCGTCGGCCTTCTCGGCAATGACTGCCAGTGCCGCATCCTCGTACATGATGCCCTCCTTCTGGGCTACGTACTTCAGATGGTCGATGGTGCTTTGCACGGTCATCCGTTCGAAGTCATAGATCTGACAGCGGCTCAGGATGGTCGGCAGGATCTTGTGCTTCTCGGTCGTCGCGAGGATGAAGATGACGTGTGCAGGCGGTTCTTCGAGTGTCTTGAGGAACGCATTGAAGGCTGCTGTGGAAAGCATGTGTACCTCGTCAATGATAAACACCTTGTACTTGCCGACCTGAGGCGGTATGCGGGTCTGTTCCATGAGGGTCTTGATGTGCTCTACAGAGTTGTTGGAGGCGGCATCAAGTTCGAAGATGTTAAACGACCGCTGCTCGTTGAATGCCTGACAGCTCTCGCAGTGTCCGCAGGCCTCTCCCTCGTCGGTAGGGTTGAGACAGTTGATGGCTTTGGCGAAAATACGTGCACAGGTTGTCTTTCCCACGCCGCGAGGCCCGCAGAACAGGTAGGCATGTGCCAGCTTACCGCTCTTGACGGCATTCTTCAACGTGGTAGTCAGTGCCAGTTGTCCTACCACGCTGTCAAAAGTCGTCGGCCTGTATTTCCTTGCCGATACGATATATTCTCCCATAGTTTGTCTTGATTAGTGAATGCAAAGGTACAATAAATAATGAAAAAATGGTAGAATGAAAGAATGAAAAAAAGTTAAGCGGCAGAAAAATCTCCCGACTCTCTGCTCGGCTTTGCTGCTTTTACAAAAGTTTAACGACTAAAAGAACTTTCAACTCTCAACTTTTTATTACCTTTGCACCCAAAATAAAAACTAACTTATAAGAAGATTATGTTTCACTTTTTAGGAAATACAAAAATTGTACAGACAGGTTCTCATCTGATTGAGGCTGGCCGCGACTTCCGTCACGCCAGAAAATATAGTCCGGACAAGCTCACCAGACGTCTGATCAAGATGTTCATCGTGTTGGTGGTGACCCTGACGCTATGGAACATCCCTACCGAATGGTATGGCATCGACGGTCTGACCATTGTGCAGCAGCGCATCATTGCCATCTTCGCCTTTGCCACGCTGATGTGGCTCATGGAGATCGTGTCGTCGTGGGCAACGTCAGTAGCGGTCATCGGCCTGATGCTGCTATTCACGAGCGACAGCGGCATCAAGTGGATGTGCGACCCGGACCAGGTGGGAGCGCTGCTTTCCTATAAGGGTGTGATGGCGACATTCGCCGATCCGGTCATCATGTTGTTCATCGGTGGCTTCATACTGGCTATAGCGGCGACCAAGACCGGCTTGGATGTCCAGCTGGCCAAGGTGCTGCTGAAGCCTTTCGGCACCAACAGCAATACGGTGCTGCTGGGTTTCCTGCTCATTACGGGACTGTTCTCGATGTTTGTGTCGAACACGGCAACGGCAGCCATGATGCTGACCTTCCTCACCCCCGTGTTCCGTCAGCTGCCCCCTGAAGGCAAGGGACGTATCGCATTGGCCCTCTCCATTCCCGTAGCAGCGAACCTCGGCGGTATGGGAACACCTATCGGTACGCCGCCGAATACCATTGCCATCAAGTACCTGAACGACCCCGAGGGACTGAACCTCGGACTGGGCTTCGGCGAATGGATGATGTTCATGCTCCCGCTGGTCATCGTGCTGCTGCTCATCAGCTGGTGGCTGTTAAAGGCCCTCTTCCCCTTCAGCCAGAAGACCATCCAGCTGGAGATTGACGGCGAGATGAAGAAAAACGCCCATTCCTACATCGTCATCGTAACGTTCTTCGTGACGGTAGCCCTCTGGCTGCTTGACAGCGTGACGGGCATCAACAGCTTCACGGTGGCACTCATTCCGTTTGTGGTGTTTGCCCTGACAGGCGTTATCAACAAGCGTGACCTGGAACAGATCAACTGGTCAGTCATCTGGATGGTGGCCGGCGGCTTCGCCCTGGGTTATGGCCTGAACAAGTCGGGACTGGCAGAGAATGTCGTGCAGAGCATCCCGTTCGGCGAATTCTCGCCCATGATTATCCTGCTGCTGTCAGGCTTCATCTGCTATCTGCTTAGTAACTTCATCTCCAACTCTGCTACGGCAGCCCTGCTGATGCCCATCCTCGCCTTTGTCTGTGGTGCCATGGGTTCGACGCTCGATCCCATCGGCGGCACTCCTACCGTGCTGATTGGTGTGGCCATTGCCGCATCGAGTGCGATGGTACTGCCTATCTCCACGCCACCGAACGCACTGGCATACGCTACCAACCTGGTGCAACAGAAGGACATGGTGCGCATCGGTCTCATCGTGGGTATCCTGTCAATGGCACTGGGTTATGGCCTGCTCTATATGCTGGGTACGATGCATTTGTTCTGATAACACATTATTTATATATAAGGAGGACATATCATGAAGGAACTTCTGAAGAAAGTCTGGCATTTCATCAAGACTTCGACATTGCTCAAGTACGGAGTGGTGACCGCATTTGCCGTCGTCTTTATCGGCTTTGTCGATGAGAACAGCGTGTTGAGTCATTTCCGCAACGAGCAGACCATCAGTGACCTGCAGGACGAGATAGACAAGTTTAATGCGGAGCATGAGCGCAACCAGGCCCGCATCCGTGAGTTGGACAAAGACCCGAAGGCTATCGAGAAGATAGCCCGTGAGCGGTACTTCATGAAGATGGACGACGAAGACATCTTTGTGTTGAGTGACGACGAGGAAGGTCTGACGAATCTGTTTGGTGATGAAACAGCTGAGTAAGGCACAGAGCGTGATATTCATGATTGGCGGCCTGCTGATGGTCGTCGGCTCGTTTCTGGCATTGTTCAAGAGCGCGGCAGCACCTTTTGTATTCATACCCGGAGTAGTGATGTTCGTGTCCATGCAGATGCTTCAGCGTTACGACGGCCAGAATGTCAACATCCGTCGTCTGCGTCGTTTCGTTCTGGTAAGCGACGCCTTGCTGTTGGTCAGTGCCCTGTTGATGTATGCCTCCTTCGGCAACCCCTTCAAAATTGATCAGATAACGTATGTGCAGTACATCGGCAACAACTGGGTCGTGACACTTCTGATTGCTGCGTTGCTGCAATTTTATACGAGCTATCGCATCGGTAAGGAATTGGAAAAAGATGCATGATGGCAAAAAAACGCTAAAAGTTTGCGCAAATGTTTTAAATTGCGCAAATTTTTTTTCTTATTCCAATATATCGTTATACTTTTGCGACACCGAAAGCTATGTTTATGATGTCAATGAAGAAAATAACCTACCTCCTCGCCGCCTTGGCAGTCCTCACCTCCTGCTCAACATCCTATCATGTGCAGGGCTCATCTTCTATATCTTCACTTGACGGCAGTAAGCTTTATCTCAAGGCGGTGAAGAACCAGGAGCTGAAGAACCTCGACTCGTGTGACGTCGTGCATGGCAAGTTCCAGTTCTCCGGCGTTCTCGACACGGTGCGTATCGCCAGCCTCTTCATGGACGACGAGAGCATCATGCCCGTAGTGCTGGAGGAGGGAGAGATTACCATTCAGATTGACCGTGCCAAACAGTCGGTCAGCGGAACGGCACTCAACGACAGCCTCTATCGCTTCATAGACCTGCACAACCAGCTCGACAACCGTTTCAACGAGTTGGAGCATAAGCAGAACCAGATGATTCTGGAAGGTATCGACGAGATGCAGATCATGCAGGAGGTGCAGTCCGAGGCCGACAAGATCTCACAGGAACGTGAGCAGCTGATGACCAACGCCATCATCGAGAACTTCGACAATGCCCTGGGGCCCTATCTCTTCGAGATGCTCACCAGCGTCTATCGCTACCCTATCCTGACGCCGCAGATAGAGTATATCATGTCGAAGGCCACCAAGAAATTCAAGCGTGACCCGTATGTGAACGACTATTACACGACGGCACAGGAGAACGAGAGGCGCATGCAGGGCTTCGACATCGACGAGCCTGCTACCGGAGCCGGGTCCGTCCCTACGGATTCCGCCCAAGGCGTGCCGCCGACACCCTTACCCCAAGAATAGCCATTATGATCATCGAAGGAGGAACCATTGTCAATGAGGGCCGTGTTTTCAAAGGGACGGTTATCATTGAGAATGACCGTATTGCAGATATCATTGAGGAATCTCAAACCTCAAACCTCAAACCTCAACCTTCAACCCTCAAACCTCAACCTTCAACCCTCAACCCTCAACCTTCTATCAACGCCACCGGCTGCTACATCCTGCCGGGCATCATCGACAGCCACGTTCATTTCCGCGAGCCGGGCCTGACGGCCAAGGCCGACATCGTCAGCGAGAGCCGCGCTGCGGCTGCCGGCGGTGTGACCAGCTATTTCGACATGCCCAATACCGTTCCACAGACCACCACGCTGGAAGCCTTGGAGGAGAAGTTCCGGCTGGCAGCAGGAAGAAGTCATGTCAACTACTCGTTCTTCTTCGGTGCCACCAACGACAACTACACCCTGTTCGACCGGCTGCCCTACGACCGCATTCCGGGCATCAAGCTCTTCATGGGCTCTTCGACGGGAAACATGCTGGTCGATCGTGAGGAGGCACTCGACCATATCTTCGCTGCCGCCAGACTGCCGCTCATGGCACACTGTGAGGACACGGGCATCATCAACCGTAACATGGCCCGTTTCAAGGAACAGTTCGGCGACGACCCTGATGTCTGCTTCCATCCGCTCATCCGCAGCGAAGAAGCCTGCCTGGCATCGACCGTCAAGGCCATCGGCCTGGCCATCAGGCATGGGGCACGTCTGCATGTGGCCCATGTGACGACTGCCGAGGAAATAGAATTGTTCACTCCCATTCTTGGTCTTTCAGCTCCCTCTCCTTGGGAGAGGGCGGGGGGAGAGGCTTCGCTCATTACTGCCGAGGCCGCTGTCGGTCATCTCTATTTCTCTTTGGTTGACTACAATCGCTTAGGTGCAAAGATCAAGGTGAATCCCGCCATCAAGAACTTCCGCGACTGTCAGGCACTGCGCGACGGTCTGATGGATGGTCATGTAGCAACCGTAGCCACCGACCATGCGCCTCACCTGTTGGAACAGAAGCAGGGCGGCTGTGCAAGGGCAGCCTCCGGCATGCCCATGATACAGTTCTCGTTAGTCACCATGCTCGAACTGGTCGATGAAGGGGTGCTGACGCTGGAACGGCTGGTACAGCTGATGTGTCATAACCCTGCACGACTGTTTGATGTCTCCCGGCGCGGCTTCCTGCGCAAGGGCTACAAGGCCGATCTGGTCATCGTACGTCCTGGCTCACCCTGGACGGTGACTCGGGACTCTATCCTGAGTAAGTGCGGCTGGAGTCCGATGGAAGGTCACGAGTACCAGTGGCAAGTCATGCAGACCTATTGCAACGGTCAGCTGGTCTATGACCACGGAATCGTTCCCGAACATGCCATAGGCGAAGAAATACAATTCTGTCACGCATGAGAATCGACTATCATATCAGTGCCGTAGAGCCCTATATCAACTGGGACTATTTCTACTACGCATGGGGCATGCAGGCCAAGTCAGACGACGAGAAACAACAGCTGCGCTCCGAGGCGCTGACGATGCTTCACAAGTACCGCCAGCGTTATCGTACCCACGCCCTGTTCCTGTTGGCGGATGCCTGTAGCGACGGCGACGATATCATGATTAAGCGTCAAGGGACGAGTGGCAAGAGTCAGGACTTCCGGCTTCCCTTCCTTCGACAGCAGCACGGCAGCCCCTGCCTCTGCCTTGCCGACTTCGTAGCACCTCAAGGCCTCGGCCCTCAAACCTCTCTTGGCATTTTCGCCACATCGGTTGATGAGGGCATGGAGCAGGACTTCAATGACGATCCCTATACGAAGATGATGATGCAGCTGCTGGCCGACCGGCTGGCAGAGGCGACGGCCGAGCGTCTGCATAAGGAGGTGCGGCAGACCTATTGGGGCTATGCCCCTGACGAGCATCTGACAATGGAGGAGCTGCATGTGGAGAAGTTCCAGGGCATCCGCCCTGCAGTGGGCTATCCCTCGCTCCCCGATACCAGTCTGAATTTCCTCATTGACGAGCTGCTTGACATGCAGCAGATCGGCATCCGGCTAACAGAGAGCGGTGCCATGAAGCCCCATGCCAGCGTCAGCGGCCTGATGTTCGCCCACCCGCAGTCACGTTACTTCGACGTGGGGAAGATTGACGAGGCCCAGCTCATCGACTATGCCCGGCGTCGCAACCTCCCCGTTGATGTCATGCGACGCTTCCTCTCTGCCAATTTGTAAATCGTAAATCGAAAATCTGCAAATCGTAAATCGAAAATCCGTAAATCGAAAACAAATAAGATGTTTGTCCGTTATTCTACAGCTCTGTTGCTCATCTTGGGTTTCGTCGTAATACCCTTACTGGCCTACGTCATCAGCCGTTGGGCGCTTCCGCGTCGTTACGGCCGTAAGGTGGGAGTTGTGCTGTCCTGTGTGCTCATGGGACTCACAGGCTATGGACTCACCTTCGGCTTCGAGGAGCTTGAAATCCATCATGTGGAATACGTGTCATCCGACCTGCCCGAGGCCTTCGATGGCTATCGCATCGTACAGTTCTCCGACATCCACCTTGGCAGCTACACAGGACGTCGCCTGTGGGTAGTAGAACGAGCTGTTGACAGCATCCTTGCCCAGCATGCCGACATGATAGTCTTCACGGGTGACATACAGGACTTCGAACCGTCAGAGATCTTGCCCTTCAACCACATGTTGAGTCGCCTGCACGCCCCCGACGGCATATATTCCATTCTGGGCAACCACGACTACGCCGTCTATCAGGATGCCGATAGTGCGACGAAGCGTGCCAACACCCAGCTTACCCAGCAGTATGAACGGCAGTTAGGGTGGACACTACTTATGAACGAGAACCGGACCATCCGTCGCGGTGCCGACAGCCTTGTGCTGGCAGGCATGGAGAACTGGGGAAGCGTGAAGCGCATGCCGCGTCAGGGAGATGTCGCAATGACCATGCAGGGCATCGACAGCACCTCGTTCGTCATCATGCTGCAGCACGACCCGTCGGCCTGGCGCGAGAAGATCCTGCCGGAGTCACATGCCCAGCTGACCCTCAGCGGACACACCCACGGCATGCAGTTCGGGTTCTTCGGCTGGTCGCCTATGGCATTGTTCAAGGAGGACTGGGGCGGCTTCGTCTATGAAGGCGACCGCGCACTCTACGTCTCCACCGGCCTCGGCGGTCTCGTTCCTTTCCGTTTAGGCATGCCTGGCGAAATCACCGTCATCACCCTCCGCCGGAAATAGATTTGAACGACAAATAGCATATTTTTCAGGGAATCCTTTGATTTCTCACGAAATCATTGTATCTTTGCAAACGAGAATTATTGATATGGGCGTAACATTCGACGATACTGAGAAGAAGTTTGTGTTCGATTTCGAGCATGATGGAGCTGAAGACATCGTTAGTCTTACTGGTGATGGCTATCAGGTGGAGGCATTCGGTAAATGCTTTTACTATGGCTATGAGTTCTCTGAACAGGTAGAGAGTTCTGTACGTACAGCATTTATAAAATATGTCAAGTTCACGAATGATTTACAAAACACTCCCAACTTGACAGATTTCATTAAGAACGCGATAGACAAGCTCCACAAGAAAATCAATCTTTACAATTATGATCTTGTTGTGATGCCAGAATCATCGAGTAAGGTAAACCAATACATGTTGCGCTACATCTACAGATTTGCACAACCTTCTTTGTATAAGATGACATTGCTAAAAGCCCTCCCTTCCAACATCGCATTTGACATGAAAGCTTACGAAGAGCAGTATCTTGATGACAAATTGGAGGATGGCCGTCCGCGTTATACCCCTGCCCAAAAGGAACAAGTTAAGGACTCTATCAAAGGCATGTTGGAGATGATTCACCAAAAAGATTATTTCACAATAGCCAAGGACGTCAAGAAGAGTCGTTATCGTCCCTATATCATGAACTTCCTCA
>CAJOQT010000076.1 GCA_905236875.1 uncultured Prevotella sp.
CAAAATTCACCGCAAATATAGTGTAAAGTATTTAGAAAACAAACAAAAAATGAAAAAAAATGACTTTTTTGTTGAAAAAAAGTGTCTAAAGGCCTGATTTTGTATCAAAAAACAGATATTTTTCGTAATTTTGCGCGCAATTACGAAAAAAAAGGATGTGATAGGGACATCAGAAAAAAACCAAAAAAAATGAACAACTTACCAACGATTACAAAGAACTTGTTGATTATAAACGGTGTGATGTTTCTCGCTACGTGGCTTTTTCCGTCGTGGGGCATTGAACGCCAATTGGGATTGTACTTCTTTGGTTCGCCCAACTTCCATTTTTATCAACTGATAACCTACATGTTCGTACATGGGGGCTTCACGCATGTCTTTTTCAACATGTTTGCACTTTGGATGTTCGGACGGGTGATGGAGAACGTTTGGGGACCCCACAAGTTCCTGTTCTTCTACCTGCTGTGTGGCATCGGTGCCGGACTGACACAAGAGCTGGCGCAGTTTATCCACATTCTTCTTAACGGCAATTCCGTTATTATGGTAGAAGGCTATGGACTGGCTAGGGTAGAGGCATTGACCAATAGCGTTCCAACCATTGGTGCCTCAGGAGCCGTCTATGGCATCCTGCTGTCGTTTGGTATGACGTTCCCCAACGAGCGACTTTTCATCTTCCCCATCCCCATCCCCATCAAGGCTAAATGGTTTGTTGTGGGCTATGCTGCTATCGAGCTGCTGTCTGTCTGGGCCTCCAGCAACGACGGTGTGGCTCATGTGGCTCACCTGGGTGGCATGCTTTTCGGACTATTGGCTATCCTGTACTGGCGTCACCATCCTGGCAGCGATGCCCGTTTCAGCCGAAATCGCGGTCAGGAGTTCTTCAACAACATGAAACGTAGCTTTGAACAGCGCAGGGGACCTCAGAACACGACCTATAACAACCAGTCCCGTCCGACATACCAGACTCCCAATTCCACACACGAGACGGATATGGAGTATAATGCCCGCAAGAAACAGCGTCAGGCAGAGGTGGATGCCATTCTCGACAAGATACGCAAATCGGGCTACGACAGTCTGACGAAGGAAGAAAAACGCCGGCTTTTTGAAGCCAGCAAGGAAAACTGACGGCGACGGGGAAAAGAATAAGAAAAATTTGCTGAGTAAGGATCATCGATGTTCAAGAAGCTGAAATCTGTTTCCATTGGCCTTTTGGCCGGTGCTAACGTCGCTACCATATTGGTGATGCTGTTGTTTGGTTTTGCCGGCTACATCAGCCCAACCAGTCATGCCACCATCAGCAGCCTGGGCTTCCTGTTTCCCTTTGCCGCGCTGGCCAATCTGCTCTTCCTGTTCTTCTGGCTGGTGTTCAAGTGGCGAATGGCGCTTATTCCCTTCGTCGGTTTCCTGATAGCCTACGTTCCCATGCGTGCCTATATGCCGCTGAACTTGCCGTCGTCGCATCCGGAGGGCTCCATCAAGCTATTGTCGTACAACGTAGGCGGATACAGCAGCATGCCAGACAGCTCCGACGCCTTTTCCGAGATATTCAGCTATATCCGCGACAGCAAGGCCGACATCGTGTGCCTGCAGGAGGACAACGACACCTGGCGGAAGTCGGAGGCGCGCTTCGACAGCCTCTTTGCCTACAACGACCTTGAGCAGGTCAACGACTCTTCAAGCAAAATAATCAACCGACTGGGCATCCATACCCGCTACCCCATCCTGCGCAAGGAACGCATCATGTACAAGTCCCTGCGCAACGGCAGCGTGGCATGGTTCCTACAGGTCGGCAACGACACGCTGATAGTCATCAACAACCACCTGGAATCAACCCACCTCACCAAGGACGACCGCAACCAGTACAACCTGCTGGTACATGGCGAGGTGAAGGGCGACACGATACGTACGGAATCCAGGCGTCTGCTGACCGTCTTCTCCGAGTCGTCCATCAAGCGTGCTCCTGCCACCGAGGCCGTCCATAGCTATATCGAGGCACACAAGGGGTACAACATCGTGGTGTGTGGCGACTTCAACGACCATCCCCTGTCATACACACGCTACACCCTCGCACGCGGCATGACCGACTGCTTTGTCGCTACAGGAAACGGGCTGGGCGTATCTTTCAACCGATACGGAATGTACTTCCGCATTGACCACATTCTCTGTTCAAAAAACATACAACCCTACGAGTGCAAAATTGACGCAAAAATTGACGCAAGTGACCATTATCCACTCATTTGCTGGCTAAAAATAGGGTGAAATCCTTAAAAAATGAACGAAAAACGCTAATAAATTTCGTTAAATGAAGAAAAATGTCTAAATTTGCACGCTTAAAATGAATATTAGGCAGAAATTATAATTAAAATCAACAATAAGAAATGCAAAACAAAGGAATTGTAAAGTTTGTAGCAGTGATGCTTATTCTGGTATGCTGCTTCTACCTGTCCTTCTCGTTTGTGACACGTCACTATGAGAACAAGGCAGCAGAAATCAGTGCCCAGAAGGGAGAGGAAGCCGGGAAGGCCTACCTCGATTCACTGATGAACGAGAAAGTTTATTTTGGTGCTTACACATTGCGTGAGTGCCGTGAAATGGAAATCGGCCTGGGTCTTGACCTGAAGGGCGGTATGAACGTTATCTTGGAGGTTTCTGTGCCTGATGTCGTGGACATCCTCGCCGACCACAAGACCGACCCGCTCTATAAGAAGTCTTTCGAGGAGGCCAAGAAGTTAGAGGAAACCAGTCAGGATGATTTTATCTCGCTGTTTATCAGCTGCTGGAAGAAGAATGCACCCGGCAAGCCCCTGGCTTCTGTCTTCGCCACTCAACAGATGAAGGACAAGGTAAACACCAAGAGTACCGACTCTGAGGTGGAGAAAGCCCTTCGCGACGAGGTATCGGCCGCTGTCGATAATGCACTGCTCGTTGTTCAGACCCGTATTGATAAGTTTGGTGTCGTACAGCCTAACATCAGCAAACTTGAGGGAATGTCTGGTCGCATCATGGTGGAAATGCCTGGTGTGAAGGAGCCAGAGCGTGTCCGTAAGCTGTTGCAGGGTAGTGCCAACCTGGAGTTCTGGGAGACCTATAACAGCCAGGAGATTGTTCCCCTGCTCACCCAGCTCAATGCCCAGTATGCCGCTGAAGGCAATGCTACTGATACTACGAAGGCTGCCGTTACAGCTGACACAACAAAGGTAGCTCAGACTGCCGTGGCCGACACGACGAAGGCTGGTACGCTGGCTGCTGCCATTGCCAAGAAGGACACTACTGCTGTGGCCGATGCTACAAATGCCGCCACCACCCTCTACTCTATCTTCACTCCTGCACAGGGACAGTCGCTCGCTGTCGTTGGCTATGCACTCACACGCGACACCGCTGCAGTCAACAAGATCCTGAACTCGGAACTCGGACGACGCATCGTCTTTGCAGGCAGGAACCTGAAGCTGCTCTGGGGTGCCAAGCCCAGCGACCAGGAGTTCATCGACAGACAGGAACGCTTCGAGCTCTATGCCATCGATACCAGCAACTCGCTCAACGGACGTGCTCCTCTTGAGGGTGATGTCATCACCAACTCACGCGACGGTTTCGACCAGCACGGACGTCCAGAAGTGACCATGCAGATGAACGGTGACGGCGCACGCCGCTGGTCACAGCTCACGCACAACAATATCAACAAAGCCGTAGCCATCGTCCTCGACGATGCCGTCTATAGTGCTCCACGTGTCAACCAGCAGATTGATGGTGGTAACTCGTCTATTACGGGTAACTTCACTATTCAGGACACCAAGGACCTGGCTAACACGCTGAACTCTGGTAAGATGCCGGCTCCTACACGTATCGTACAGTCTGACGTCGTAGGTCCTACGCTGGGTGCACAGTCCATCAAGCAGGGAGCCATCTCCTTCATCGTAGCCTTCGTGCTGCTGATGATCTACATGGTACTGCTCTACAACTGGATTCCTGGTATGCTGGCCAATATCGCACTGCTCTTCAACCTGTTCTTCACCTTGGGTATCCTCACCTCGTTCCAGGCCGCACTGACCATGCCGGGTATCGCCGGTATCGTGCTCACACTGGGTACCGCTGTCGATGCCAATGTGCTCATCTATGAGCGTACCAAGGAAGAGCTGCGCAAGGGACTCAACGTCAAGGAGGCACTTACTAAGGGTTATTCCAACGCCTTCTCGGCCATCTTCGACTCTAACCTGACATCATTGATTACAGGTATCATCCTCTACGTCGTCGGTACAGGTCCTATCCGTGGTTTCGCAACGACCCTCATGATTGGTATCTGCGTATCGTTCTTCACGGCTGTGTTCATGACACGTCTGGTCTATGAGTTCCAGTTGAAGCGCGACCGCTGGCGCAACCTCACCTTCTCTACACCGTACTCACGCAACATGATGCAGAACACCCACTTCAACTTCATGGGTATCTACAAGCGTACGTTCACCATCTGGGCTATCGGAGCCGTCATCATCATCATCAGCTTCTTCGTCAACAAGCTCAATCCGAGTATTGACTTCACGGGTGGTCGCAACTACGTCATGCAGTTCGAGAAAGCCGTTGAGCCCGAACAGGTAAGCAACATACTCGGCAAGGCATTCGTGGAGAAAGATGCCAATGGACAGGAGAAAGTGTCATTGACTAAGGCTATCGCACTCGGTACTGAGGGTAACCGCATCCGCGTATCTACCAACTACAAGATCGACTCTAACGATCCTAACGTCGATGACGAGGCAGAGGAGATACTCTTCAATGCACTGAAACAGGCAGGCATCGTCACACAGAACAGCGTTGACGACTTCAAGAATCCCGATATCCGCGAGGGTGGCTCCATCATCAGCTCGGCAAAGGTAGGACCAAGCATCGCCAAGGACATCACCCACCGGGCATTCATCAGCGTGACCATCGCCCTGATAGCCATCTTCCTCTATATCCTCTTGCGCTTCCGCAACGTCGCCTTCTCAGTAGGTTCAACCGTAGCCCTGATGCTCGACGCACTCATCGTCATCGGCTTCTACTCACTGCTGTGGAAGTTCGTGCCCATGTCGCTCGAGATCGACCAGACATTCATCGGAGCTATCCTCACCGTGATCGGTTACTCCATCAACGATAAGGTGGTGGTATTCGACCGTGTGCGTGAGAACATCCAACTCTATGGCAAACGCGACCGCCAGACACTGTTCAACGACTCACTGAACCAGACATTGGCACGTACCATCAACACCTCTATCACGACCTTGATCGTGCTGCTCTGTATCTTCATCCTTGGTGGAGATAGCATCCGCTCCTTCTCGTTCGCTATGATCCTCGGTGTCATCTTCGGTACCTGCTCGTCCATCTTCATCGCTGCTCCTATTGCCTACCTCACTATGGGTCGCACCATCCGCGAGAACGAGACTACAGAGGCTGAGACCAAGAAGAAGTAATAAGTCTCACAAGCTCCACTTGAGGAGCAAGAGAAATACAAGTAAACCCTAAAACGCGGCTGCATCCTCTTTGGGATGCAGTCGCTTCCATTTCCCCAGTTCTCCCCCTAAACAGGGGGAGTTAGAGGGGGTTGGTGATAAATTAGGCATGGCTATATATTTGTCAGAACATTGTTATGAGAAGTAATAGTATCATCATGGAACTTCGCCAGCTGGCCCGACTTCTACTTGGTACGGGGAATAGAGTAGAGGTTATGAGTTCCAGGAAAGGATAAAGGCATAGTGGTAAGGCTGGTTGCCGTCAATGGTATATTGCGGTAGCGTACGCTGACCCCAGGTGTCAATGCCACCTACACCGTGAACATTCAGATCGATGTTCAGGTTCACAAAACGGCCGCGCTGGATCTCGTGGGGGTGGGCAGCACCTTCAAGGTCTTCCTCACCATAGTCCCAGGCACGGATGCAGAGAGGTTGGAGTCCGGCGACACGAAGGGACCTTCCCCTACCCCCTCCGATAGAGGGGGAATTGTTGCTGAGTTCAAACCAACGGACATCCGTACGACAGCCGTTGTCCTGCGGATGTATATAATCGGTCTCAAACTCGCTGAGTGACATCTGGTAATGTCCGAGGAAGGCACTACGCTTGCGGTCGGGATAATTCTCCCACGGGCCCCGACCATAGTATTCAATACTGTTGTAGCCAGCAGGAAGTCGCATACGCATACCAAACTTTGGTATCAGCGGAGCCCCCTCCCCGCCAGGCCCAGCCCCTCCCGAAAGGAGGGGGGAAGGGAGGGGGGAGGAGATGCTGGGTTGATAGTCGGCTTCAACCATCACCTTACCCTCATTGGTGATGGTATAGGAGAGCGTATAATCAGCTCCTATGGGAAGCGTCATGTAATAGACTAATTCGACAGCGTCTTTTTTCTCAATAGTCCGAATGCACTTCACGGTACGCTGAGCAGCAGCATCCTTCCATGCCTCTAACCGGTGTGCAAAGCCCGCAGCCCGCTGGTTATCGTTCTCTGGTTTCCAAAAGTAGGGTTCGAGTGGAGCATCGAGCATCTCTATGTCGTCGATGATCCCCGAATTAAGTTTTTCTTCTATAAGCCATGACCTCAATGCACCTGTATTGTCGATGAAAATTTCTGAATTCTTTGTATAAATGTAATATCCTGAAGAATCTGGCATGATTTCAGGAGCCGTACCACTGATGTTGTCAGGAAATTCGTATGGCTGCAGTACAAACTGTTCGCTGGCTACAACAAAGCCTTTCTTAGCCCAAGGCTTGTCCTCCTTCAGACGGGCACTCACGGTCAGCGTCGTCTCACCGTCGATGGTGACGGTGTCGCGGGTGATGTCATACTCGCTGGGATCAGTAAAACTATCGTGATTGATAATGCGGATGTGACCATCGGTCTCCCTGACAAACTGCAGGGGCTGATAGACGTGCTGCACCTCGTAATAATGTGGATGCGGCTTGCGGTCAGGGGCTAACAGGCCATTGATGCAAAAGGGACCATCGTTGGGCTTGTCACCAAAGTCACCACCGTATAAGAATGGATAATTGACAATTGATAATTGATAATTATTTCCATTCAGTAACTTTCGCGCAGCCTTATTGTCAATTTTCCATTGTCCATTATCCATTTGCTTCGCGATTTGCGAAGTAATCCCTTGATCCACCCAATCCCAGACGGCAGCACCTGCAATACTGCTATCGGCATAAATGACGTCCCAGTACTCTTGGAAGTGACCCATGGAGTTGCCCATAGCATGGGCATATTCACGAGCTATCAGCGGTTTCTCTGTCTCTTTCTCTGCCTCGGCTTTCAGCACGGCCGGTGAGGGATAACCAAAATCATGTAAGGCAGAATAGCGGGGATGACAATCATAGAAAGGCAGGCGTGTAGAATCGAGTTGACACACCACATCATACATCGCCTGAATGTTCGGGCCAACGCCACCCTCATTGCCTAAACTCCACAGAATGACGCACGGATGGTTAAAGTCACGCTTCACCAGCGATTCGGCACGATCCACATGGGCATGCTCCCATGCCCTGTCCTCACCCATCTCATGATTGGCATAACCATAGCCGTGAGACTCCTGATTGGCCTCATCCATCACATAGAGGCCCCAGCGGTCGCAGAGTTCGTAGAGGTACTCGCGATCAGGATAGTGTGAGGTACGCAGGAAATTGATATTAGCCTGCTTCATCAGACGGAGGTCCTGTTCGTAGGTAGCATCATCGACAAAACGGCCCGTTCGAGGATGGTGGTCGTGACGGTTCACACCACGCAGCTTCACGTTCTTGCCGTTAATCTTGAACACCTCACCGACACACTCCACGCGCTTCACGCCCAGATGATAGTCGAAGTGTTCGCCCTCCTCCAAACCTCCCTGAGGGGAGGCTTTTAGTTCAATGCTATAAGGATAGAGGTTGGGCTTTTCTGCCGACCACAGACGGGGATTATGAATAAGGTATGTGAGTTGCACGTGTGCAGTATCACCAGCAACAAGACTCTTCAGCGTCTCCTCAATGGTCTTGCCGTCAAGATTTAGGGCAACCCTTAGGTCCTTGGCCTCCTTCTTACTGGTGTTGCATAGTGCAATATCAGCAGTAACAACAGCCTGCGAAAAGTTCTGATTAGGCACTGCCGTCACATGATAGTCGGCAATGTGCACCAACGGACGCACCCACAGCTGTACAGAGCGGAAGATACCCGACAGTCGCCACATGTCCTGATCTTCCAAGTAGCTGCCGTCACACCAGCGATACACCTCTACAGCAAGTTTGTTCCTGCCCTCACGCATATACTTGGTTACGTCAAACTCTGCTGGTGACATCGAGTTCTGGCTATAGCCCACCTTCTGACCATTCACCCAGACATAGAACGCCGAATGCACACCCCCGAAGTGCAGAATCAGGTTCTTTGTGAGCATCTCCTTCGTTACATCGACAAATGTCACATACGAGCCTACGGGGTTACGATTCTCGTAGGCCGTCCAGTCTCTTGGCGGCTCACTGGTAACGCTGGGACGGTTACGCTGGAAGGGATAAGTGATGTTCGTGTATATCGGCGTGCCGAAGCCCTGTAGCTGCCAGTTGCCTGGCACGGTGATTTTGTCCCACCGGCTCACATCGTAGTCCTCACGATAGAAATCTGCAGGTCTCTCCTCGGGTTTTCGGCTCCAATGAAACAGCCACTGTCCGTCGAGGCTGACAATCTCCCTGCACTCCTTCCACTTCGAGGGCAATTGCAAGGTGGCGTGATATGGCAGCTTATTGATACCGAGAACTGCGGGATTCTCCCAGTCGCAGGTTTGTGCCTGAGTCATTAGACCCAGCATCAGGGCAGCAATGGTCACTATTTTCCTCATTATTATTCTCAATTTTGCGTGATGAATTATTTTGTCACTACTTCAATATCTCCATACCCCATGCGTTCACCGTCAAAGAGCCGGTCGGCATCGAAACGCAGTATTTTGGCCTTGACAGGAGCAAACTTGATGGTCTGCCAGATGGGGTTGTTGACAATGTTGGAGAACTCACCCGAAGCGAGCTTCTTCCAGTCCTGCCAGTCGCTTGAGACCCATAGGGTGTAGTGGATAACAGTGCCCGTAGGAGCTGTGTAGTAGTATTCAGAACCAATTTGGATGGGCTGTGGTGGCAAATAGCGGAACGAGGTGATGGTCTGCTCGTTGTCGAAATCCACAATCATCTGTTTGGGACTGATAAAGAAGATATGCAGGTTCGATGACAACTTCTCGCCAGAATCAGGGATGTCAGGCGTCAGTTCTGGAGCGAGACAGACAGCGGTCTTCTTAATGACTGGTTCACACTTGCTGTCAAGAATGGTGAAACGCAGACGGGTAGCCGTGACGGTGGGGAAGCAGACGACACGTCGATGACCAATGGTGGTCAGAAGCCTCCCCCTATCCCCCTCCGAAGGGAGGGGGGAATCTATTAGCATGTCGTGTAGCGGCACCCACTGACCGTCCACCTCGGCATCAAGCGTAAATTGCTTCACGCGCTGTCCGTAGCGGATATCCTCCTCTACCACAAAGCGGTTGAAGGCCGTAGGCTGGTTAAAGTGTAGAGTGTAGAATGTAGAGTTTGCTGCCGCCTTACCATTTGCGCTTGTCTGCCCTTGTTCATGGGCGGTAGCAAACTCTACACTATCCACTCTACACTCTCCATTCAGAAACACCTCATCAATCATCTTCTTGAAAGCGATGCCGCGCAGGCTGTCGTTGGGATGGATGCGACCGTTGGGGGCAATGGGGAAATTGAGCAGCAAGGTGGAGTTGCGACCCACACTTTTATAATAGGTATCCATCAGTTTCGACAGGCTCTTGACATGTTCATCCTCCGTTTCGTGGTAGAACCAGCCCGGACGGATGCTGGTGTTCGTCTCGCCCGGGCACCACACGTTGCCACTTTCCAGTCCGTAGTGCAGCTGCTCGTAAGGCACATCGCCAGTACTGTTTAACAGGCTCCAGTTTGTCTCGCCCACGTTACCGGCTTCTGTACCCACCCAGCGCAGGTCGCCACGGTCGCCGCCGTCGTTCCAGATGAGGCAGCTGGGCTGCAGTTCACGGATCATGCGGTAGGTCTCGGGCCATTGGTAGTAAGTGGTACGGTCAATCTTACGTGTTTCATTGGCACCGCCATACCAGCCGTCACCACCATTGGCTCCGTCGAACCACACCTCGAAAATCTCGCCATATTCTGTCAACAATTCACGCAGCTGGTTGCGAAAATAGGTAATATATTCTGGCTTGCCATAGTCCTTATGGTTTCTGTCCCATGGCGAGAGATAGACGGCAAACTTCAATCCCTCCTCGCGACAGGCATCTGCCAGTTCACGCACCACGTCACCCTTGCCTTGTTTCCAAGGTGAGTTCTTCACAGAGTACTCCGTGTATTTCGAGGGCCACATGCAAAAGCCGCAGTGATGCTTGGCGGTGAAAATGATGCCTTTCATACCCGCTTGTTTGCATACGCGAGCCCACTGACGGCAGTCAAGGTCAGAGGGATTAAACAGCTCGGGCGACTCGTTGCCATACCCCCATTCCTCGTCAGTATAGGTGTTCAGCGAGTAATGGATAAACGCATACATCTCCATTTCCTGCCAGCGCAGCTGGTTCTCCGTAGGCACTGGACCACAGGGTGTTGGCACCAAGACTTGCTCGGTTATCTGTGCCTGAGTTATGACAATACTCAGCATCAAAGTCGCAATGATTACTATCCTTTTCATTCTTTCATTCCCTCATTCTTTCATTCTTTATACAGATCCAAATCCACCAGAATCAGGCTGTCGGCTTTGACCCCGTTTCATAGAAAAAAAAACTATTTCTCAAAACACTCCGCAAAGGTAGCTATTCCTAACGACATAGGCAAATCATTTTGAGGAAAAACGACCATTAGTCCTGATTCTCTCAATCATCCTCATCATCCTTCTTGATACTGTCGGTGTGGCAGAATAGATACATTTGATAAAACGTGATTGCTGAAACCTGTATAAATTAATCAAATGGCTTGGGCTATGCCGACCGTGAGCAGGCTCGATGTGAAACATCAAATTGAGAAAATGAAAGTATGAAAATATAAAAAATCGTAAAATGTTCCTTCGTTACGAAAGTTTATGCTTAACTTTGTCGATTCAAAGGTTGAAGCAATGAGTCTGACAAGTATAGTAAGACATACGTTCACGTCGCGAATGAAGGAACTGGAGCGGCATCAGAACGAAGGCGAGCAGCTGCAGAGACAGGTGCTGGCCCATCTTTTACAGGAAGCGAAGGACACAGAATATGGCCGGAAACATCTCTTTGAACAGGCCAAGAGCTATGACGACTTCGTCAAACATACCCCCATCAATACTTACGAGGACCTGAAAGGGGACATCGACCGCATGCGTCATGGTGAGCGTGACGTGCTCTGGCCTGGCCGTGTGAGGTGGTATGCCAAGTCGAGCGGCACCACCAACGACAAGTCGAAGTTTATTCCTGTCAGCAACGAGGGACTGCAGAAGGTACACTATGCCGGCGGTCGTGATTCTGTTGCCTTGTATCTTCGCAATAATCCTCAGTCGCGTATCTTCGACGGACGCTCACTGATTCTTGGCGGCAGCCATACGCCTAACTATAACCTGCCTGGCTCGCTGGTCGGTGACCTGTCGGCCATTCTCATCGAGAACATCAACCCGTTAGCTAACCTGGTCAGGATTCCCAAGAAGAAGACGGCATTGCTCAGCGACTTCGAAATCAAGCGCGACCGTATTGCCCGTGAGGCGCTGAACAAGAACGTGACGAACATCAGCGGCGTGCCGTCGTGGATGCTATCCGTGCTGAACCGTGTGATGGAGCTGTCGGGCAAGACACATCTCGAAGAAGTATGGCCCAACCTCGAGGTGTTCTTCCACGGCGGTGTGGCCTTCACGCCTTATCGCAAGCAGTACGAAGAGCTTATTACCTCGCCCAACATGCACTACATGGAGACCTACAATGCCAGTGAGGGTTTCTTCGGCATTCAGGACGACCCCGCCGACAAGTCGATGCTGCTCATGCTCGACTATGGAGTGTTCTATGAGTTCATAGAAGCCCCCCTCGGTCTCCCCGATAGGGGGATGAACGGTTTGTCGGAGTCGTTTTCTCCCCCTTCAGGGGAGTTAGAGGGGGCTATTCCCCTCTGGGCTGTCGAAAAGGACAAGAACTACGCCATGATCATCTCTACGTCGTGTGGCTTGTGGCGTTACATGATTGGTGATACTATTCGTTTCACCAGCACCAACCCCTATAAGTTCGTCATCACGGGTCGAACCAAGAGCTTCATCAATGCCTTTGGCGAAGAACTGATTGTCGATAATGCAGAACAGGGACTGGCCTACGCCTGCCAGCAGACCGGAGCCGAAGTGTTGGAATATACGGCGGCACCCGTCTTTATGGATACCAATGCCAAGTGTCGTCACCAGTGGCTCATCGAGTTCTCGAAGGCTCCTGCCGACCTGCAGCAGTTTGCTTCGCTGCTCGACCGCCGGCTACAGGAGGTGAACAGCGACTACGAGGCAAAGCGCTACAAGGACATCACCCTGCAGCACCTGGAACTGATACAGGCCCCACCAGGACTCTTCAACGACTGGATGCGTCAGCGTGGCAAGCTGGGCGGCCAGAACAAGGTGCCGCGCCTGAGCAACAGCCGCGAACACATAGAACAGCTTATTAAGCTTTTACCTTTATACCTTTTAACTATTTTACTTTTCATGGGTTGTGCCCGTATGGGAAATCCTGACGGTGGATGGTACGACGACACGCCGCCTCGTATCATCGGCTCCACGCCCCAGGACCGTTCTGTCAACGTGAAAGCCCAAAAGATAACCATCCAGTTTGATGAATACATCAAGATTGAAGATGCCTCCAATAAGGTCGTCATCTCTCCACCGCAGATAGAGCCGCCGGAAATCAAGGCAGCAGGTAAGAAGATTGTGGTAGAGCTGATAGACTCGCTGATACCCAATACCACCTATACCATCGACTTCTCCGATGCTATCGTTGACAATAACGAGGAGAACCCGTTGGGCAATTATACCTATACGTTCTCCACAGGCGAACAGATTGATACGTTCGAGGTATCGGGCACCGTGCTGAATGCCGAGGATCTTGAACCTATCAAGGGTATCATGGTAGGACTCTACAACGATTTGAGTGACTCTGTGTTCAAGACGAAGCCCCTACAGCGAGTTTCGAGAACCGACGGTCGCGGACGCTTTGTCATCAAGGGTGTGGCACCAGGCACCTATCGTGCCTATGCCCTGCAGGATGCCGACGGCGATTATGTGTTCAACCAGCAGAGCGAGATGATAGCCTTCTCGCACCAGACCTTCGAGCCGTCATCGAAGCCGGACATCCGTCAGGACACGATATGGCGTGACTCGCTGCATATCGACAGCATCATGCGTATTCCTTATATCCATTACTACCCAGACAACCTGATACTTCTGGCCTTCAACCAAGTACAGACAAACCGCTATCTGCTGAAGTGGGATCGTAGCAGTCCAGAGAGGTTCAGGATGTTCTTCAGCTATGGAAATCCGGAGTTGCCGCGTATTCGTGGCTTCAACTTCAACAGTGACAGTGCCTTTATTGTCGAATACAACGCCAAGCGTGACACCATCACCTACTGGCTGCGCGACACGGCACTGGTCAATCAGGACACGCTACACATGGAACTGCAATACCTCATCAGCGACTCAACAGGAGCACTGGTCACCCAGACCGACACGATTTATGCCATGCCCAAGCTCTCGTACGAGAAACGACAGAAGGAATTGCAGAAAGAGATGGAGAAGTGGCTGAAGGATCAGGAGAAGAAGAAAAAGCGTGGACAACACTATGACAGCATCTATAAGGTGGCGCCGCTGAAACCGCAATGGAGCAATATGTCGTCAATGGCTCCTGACAAGAATGTGTTGGTATCATTCAGTACACCGCTGGCACGACTGGATACGTCGGCCATTCATCTCTATACGAAAGTTGACTCCCTGTGGTATAGGACTCCTTTCGAGTTTGCACCGAAGGACTCTCTGCCGCGAACCTACGAGCTGCGTGCCGAGTGGCGGCCACAGACGGAGTATAGTCTGGAGGTGGATTCCGCTGCCTTCGAAGACATCTACGGGCTGGTGTCCGACCCCATCAAGCAAGGAATCAAAATCCAGTCCTTGGATGAGTTTTCCACTCTCTTCGTTCACCTGAGCGGCGCGTCGGATACCTCACTCATCGTAAGGCTGCTCAACCAGACCGGCAACATGGTGAAGGAAGTTCGTCCTGTCGAAGGAACGGCAGAGTTCTATTATGTCGAACCAGGCACCTATTACCTCAGTGCCTTTAACGATGCCAATGGCAATGGTGTCTGGGACACTGGCGACTATGATGCCGACCGGCAACCGGAAGAGGTATGGTTCTATCATGAAGCCATACAGTGTAAGGCCAAGTGGGATGTCACAGAACGTTGGAACCTGACGGGGAGGCCGCTTGATGAGCAGAAGCCTGCAGCCATCATCAAGCAGAAGGCTGACAAACAGAAGAGGCTGACGAACCGTAATGCCGAGCGTGCCGAGAAGCTTGGCATCCCTATTCCTGACAATTTAAAAATAAAAAAATAAAAGAATAAAAAAATAAAAAACACGGTGGAGCTTTAAACTATTAGTACAAAAAAAGGACTAATATAGTAAAAGCAATTATTAACTTAAAAAGAGACGCATTATGAACAAGAAGATAATAGACAAGAAGGTCCGTCCTTTTTTATTTCTTTATTTCTTTATTCTTTTATTCTTTAGCTCTTCGTCTGTCCAGGCCCAGTGTGGCATTGCCAATACAGCCTTCCAGTCGGGCGAGTTCCTCTCTTACGACCTCTATTTTAACTGGCAGTTTGTCTGGATGAAGGTAGGTACAGCCTCCATGTCAACTGTCAAGTCGCGCTATCAGGGACAGGATGCCTACCGCAGCAGCCTCATCACCCGTGGTAACAGCAAGCTCGACAATGTCTTTATCATGCGTGACACCCTGCTGACTTACAGTACGCTCGACCTGGCACCGCTCTACCATCGCAAGGGAGCCGAAGAGGGTGACCGTTACTATGTCGATGAGCTTTGGTACACCTATCCCAACGGACAGTGTCACCTGCGCCAGCATGAGCTGACCAGCAAAGGCAAGCACAACTGGAAGAATACCGACCCGGGACATTGTGTCTATGACATGATGAGCATCTACCTGCGGGCACGCAACTTCGATGCTGCCTCGATGAAGAAAGGGCAGAAGATCGTGCTGCCCATTGCCAATGGACACAAGTTGCAGGACACATGGCTCATCTATCAGGGCAAGGAAGTCATCGAGATGAAGAACAAATCGACAAAGTACCGCTGCCTCGTCATGTCATTCTATGAGCGTGAAGACGGTGAGAGCAAGGAGATTATCCGTTTCTTTGTTACTGACGATGCCAACCACATCCCCGTTCGTCTTGACATGTTCCTGAAGTTCGGCTCCGCCAAGGCCTATCTGACAGGTATGAAAGGCATCCGTTCTCCACTCACCAGCAAGGTGAAATAGGGCTAAATATGAAATAATTGCTAATTTATTTTGTAGTTCGCCCAAATTGCAGTACCTTTGCCGCGTTTTATAAAACTACATTATTAATAATAGGGAAAGAAACATGGATAAGGTAAGCTATGCTTTGGGTCTGGGCATTGGCCATCAGTTGTTGCAGATGGGTGCTCACGACTTGAACATTGACGACTTTGCAACAGCCATCAAGGACGTTCTGGCAGGAAATGAGCTGAAGGTGTCGCATCGTGATGCCCAGCAGATTGTTCAGGACTATTTTGCTGCCAAGGAAGAAAAGATCAACAAGGAACGTGCCGAGCAGGGCAAGGTTCACAAGGAAGCCGGCGAGAAGTATCTGGCAGAGAATGCCAAGAAGGACGGTGTCATCACACTGCCCAGCGGCTTGCAGTATCAGGTGTTGCAGGAAGGCAACGGCAAAAAGCCGACAGCCCGCGACCAGGTAAAGTGTCACTATGAGGGTTTTCTCATCGACGGTACCGTCTTCGACTCCAGCGTACAGCGTGGCGAGCCAGCCGTATTTGGTTTGCAGCAGGTTATCGCAGGCTGGACGGAAGGTCTGCAGCTGATGCAGGAAGGTGCCAAATACCGCTTCTTCATCCCCTATCGCCTGGCATACGGCGAAGTTGGAGCTGGCTCATCCATTCCTCCCTACGCTGCACTGATCTTCGACGTGGAGCTGATCAAGGTGATGTAGGAGGATTAAACATTAAACATTAAAGATTAAGAATTAAACATTAAAGAATAAATACTTTCAAATTAAAAAACAAGATGAAAAAATTTATGTTTGTAGCCGCAATGGCTATCAGTGCCGCAGCCTTTACATCGTGCGGCAACTCAACTCCCAAGGCAGACCTGAAGAACGACATTGACTCCGTCAGCTATGCTCTGGGTATGGCTCAGACACAGGGTCTGAAGGAATATTTGGTAGGTTCTCTGGGTGTTGACACCGCTTACATTGACGAGTTTGTTAAGGGTTTGAATGAAGGCGCCAATGCTGGTGAGGACAAGAAGAAGGTTGCATACTATGCCGGTATCCAGATTGGTCAGCAGATCAGCAACCAGATGGTGAAGGCCATCAACCGTCAGTTGTTTGGGGAGGACTCTACACAGACCGTTTCCCTGAAGAACTTCATGGCAGGTTTCATCACCGCCACCACAGGCAAGACAGGCCTCATGACTCTGGAGCAGGCCCAGGAGACAGCTAACACCAAGATGCAGGAAATCAAGAGCCAGCAGATGGAGAAGACCTATGGTCCTAACAAGAAGGCCGGTGAGGACTTCCTCGCAGCCAACGCCAAGAAGGACGGTATCAAGGTGCTCCCCAGCGGTGTTCAGTATAAGGTCATCAAGGAAGGTACCGGTGCCATTCCTGCCGACACCTCCCTGGTAAAGGTTCACTACGAAGGTCGTCTCATTGACGGTACAGTATTCGATAGCTCTTACAACCGCAATGAGCCTGCCGAGATGTATGCCAACCGCGTCATCAAGGGCTTCACAGAGGCTCTGACCCGCATGCCTGTTGGTTCTGAATGGGAGGTCTATATTCCCCAGGAGCTGGCTTACGGTGAGCGTGAGGCTGGACAGATCAAGCCTTTCTCTGCTCTGATTTTCAAGATTCAACTGCTCGAAGTTAAGAAGTAATGAAACATTCGATGTATATCCTGGCACTCATTCTCGTAATGAGTGCCTCTTTTGACTCTGCCAGTGCACAGAGCAAGAAAAAGAAGAAGGTAACAACGCCAGAAGAGCCTGTTGCCGAAGTTGTTACTCCCGTGGTCAGCCGCATCGACTCTGTGAGCTATGCTGCCGGCATGAACTATACCATCGGTCTCATTCCCTACCTGACTCGTCAGGCCGGTGTCGATACTACCAAGATGGCCGACTTCATCCGTGGATTCCGTGAGTACCTGTTGCATACTTCTGACGAGACATTCAAGGCATACGCCGCTGGTCTCGACATTGCATCACAGGTCAACAACCGTATGTTGCCTGACGTGAAGAACCGTTTCCAAGGTACTCAGGACTCTATCAACGTCGATATGTTCTATCGTGGATTCATCGATGCGCTCCACAACGACACGACCGTCTTCAAGACCATCGATGGTGCAGGAGCCTTCTTCCAGGCAACCCTCGCAGAGGACATCGAGCTGCGCAATGAGAAGTTGTATGGTCCGAACCGTGATGCCGGCCGTGCCTTCCTGGCAGAGAATGCCAAGGACACCACGGTAACCGTGCTGCCCAGCGGACTGCAGTATAAAGTGCTGACGGCTGGTACAGGCGACATCCCCAAGGCTACTGAGACTGTGAAGGTAAGGTATGAGGGACGTTTCATTGATGGTACCGTGTTCGACAGCTCTTCACGTCACGGTGACGCACCCGTTTCACTGCGTGCCAACCAGGTCATCAAGGGTTGGACTGAGGCTCTGACGCTGATGCCCGTAGGCAGCAAGTGGACGCTTTACATCCCCTATGAACTGGGATATGGCGAACAGGAACAGGGTCAGATCAAACCGTTCTCTGCACTCGTCTTCGACGTGGAACTGGTAGAGATCGAAGGTCGTACACCGGCTGAGACTCCAGCAGCAACACCTGCCGCTCCAGCCAAGAAAAAGGCCGCTAAGAAGAAGAGAAAGTAAATTTTTGCAGCCAAAAACGCATTTTTCGTTGCAAAATGTTGCTGGTTTCGTCAATTTTATTTACTTTTGCTTGCGTAAATCAACAAAAGCAATGGATAAAATTGATAATCTTGACAAAAAGATACTGAGCATTCTCTCGAAGAATGCACGTATCCCCTTCAAGGATGTTGCTGCCGAATGCAACGTTTCACGTGCAGCCATCCATCAACGCGTACAGCACCTCATCGAGGGTGATGTCATCATGGGTAGCGGATTCGATGTGAATCCTAAGAGTTTGGGTTATACCACTTGTACCTATGTTGGCATCACCCTTGAGCGTGGTAGCATGTATAAGAACGTGGTAGAGCGCCTGCAGCACATCCCGGAGATTGTGGAGTGTCACTTTACTACAGGACCTTATACCATGCTCGTCAAGCTGTATGCCCGTGACAACGAACAGCTCATGCACCTGCTCAACGGACAGCTGCAGGACATTCCTGGCGTGGTGGCTACTGAGACGCTCATCTCGCTCGAGCAGAGCATCAAGCGTGAGATTCCTGTAACGGTGGAGTAATTCATCATGCATAATTAGCTATTGGGAGTTGGATTATGAGTAACAGGTTTGATTGGCAGGCACAACTGGCTGGTGCCTATTCGAGTTTCCCGGAAGCAAAGCACAAGCCCGTCATCGGTATCACGGGCAATTATGCCGAACCCGACTGTACGCTGTCTGAAGCATATTACAAGTCCGTCCAAAGGGCAGGGGGCATACCCGTTGTCATTCCCCCGTTGAACGATACGGATGTCATCATCAATACCCTTGAACACATCGATGGACTGCTGCTCAGTGGCGGTGCTGACTTCAACCCTCTCTATGGCGGCGAAGAGCCGTTGCCCCGTCTGGGGAATATCAACAACGAACGTGACCTGCCAGAGTTGCTTATTACTCAGCTGGCATACAACCGCCAGATACCCATCCTTGGCATTTGTCGAGGCATCCAGACTTTGGCTATGGCCCTCGGCGGTCAGGTGGTGCAGGACATAGAAAGTGAAAAGGGGAAAGTGAACAGTGAGAATTCTGTTGCCGTCATCAAGCATTCGCAGAATGCGCGACGTTCAGAACCCACCCATTCCGTTCTTGTCGATCCAGACTCCATCCTCTATCATATCTATAAGGAGCAATTGCTCCCCCTCTCTACGGAGGACGCAGATAAGAGGCGCCTTCTCGTCAACTCCTTCCACCATCAGGCGGTCAAAGACCCAGGTAAGCGCTTCCGTGTGACAGCCCGTGCCAAAGATGACGTCATCGAAGCCATCGAGAGTCGTGAGTTCAAGAGCATCATGGGTGTTCAGTGGCATCCGGAATGTCTCGAAGACGGTTTACCGCTGTTCCTGTGGCTTGTCAAACAGGCCGCCCACTATCGTGAGACCAGCTCCCTGCATGAGCGTATCCTAACCCTCGACACCCATTGCGACACGCCGATGTTTTTTCCTCAAAACATCAACTTCGGCTGTCGTGACTCCAAGATACTTGTCGATTTACACAAAATGACTGAAGGCCGTCAGGATGCTACCATCATGGTAGCCTACTTGCCGCAACCAAAGATTGGCGAGACTTTCTCGTCATTGGTACGGCCAAACTTCAACTCTCAGATTTCAGACCTCAAACCTCAAACCTCAAACCTCAAACCTTCAGAGTATGCCGACCTTATCTTTGACGAGATAGAAAGCATCGTTGACAAGCATAAGGACTTCCTAAGCATAGCCCGTACTCCTGCCGATCTCTACGAGGACAAGCGCAAGGGCCGTAAATCCATCATGCTTGGCATCGAGAACGGACTGGCGCTGGACGGCAACCTGCAGACACTGCGTCACTTTGCCCAACGGGGCATTGTCTATATGACGCTCTGCCACAATGGCGACAATGACATCTGCGACTCTGCCAAGGGCTGCAATACCCATGGCGGCGTTTCGCTCTTTGGCGAACAGGTTATCCGCGAGATGAACCGTCTGGGTATCATGGTCGATATGAGTCATGCTGGCGAGAAGAGTTTCTATGATGCCCTTGACATCAGCCAGAAGCCCATTGTCTGCTCCCATAGCAGCTGTCGTGCGCTGTGTGACCATCCGCGCAACCTCACTGACGAACAGATGCGCGTCCTCGCCGAACGTGGTGGGGTGATGCAGGTAACGCTCTATCCTGGCTTCCTCCGCAAGGACGGAGAAGCTACGGTGCTTGATGCCCTGCAGCATCTTGAACATGCCATTAAAGTCATGGGAATCGACCATGTGGGACTGGGCACCGACTTCGACGGCGACGGTGGTGTGCGAGGCCTAGCCAACTCGTCAGAAATGCTCAACTTCACCCGTCAGCTGCTCCTTCGCCGTTTCAGCGAACA
The DNA here is from genome assembly GCA_905236875.1 of uncultured Prevotella sp. Classification (GTDB taxonomy): domain Bacteria; phylum Bacteroidota; class Bacteroidia; order Bacteroidales; family Bacteroidaceae; genus Prevotella. Next base: position 20,569 of record CAJOQT010000076.1, read on the forward strand.
TGACATCCAGAAAATTTGGGGAGGTAACTTCCTCCGCGTCATGAGTCAGGTACAGCAATAACAAGAATTGGCTGTTGTCCCTCCCCCTCGGGGGAGCTGGAGAGGGGTCTGTCCGTTGTCAATTCTCACTAAACAACACCTGTACCAGCGTCTGACCTACTGCTTGCAGCGAGGCACGGTCCAAGTGCTCCATATCGTCGTTTAGCGTGTGCCATGTAGGACCGAACGAGCTTTGTTGACAGTCAGGATAATAGGCGATAATATCGATACATGGAATCTTCGCCACCTGGTTTACTGGCAGGTGGTCGTCTGTAACCGCTCCACCCTCTGTCGTGGGGAAGGTGCTGCTGTAGCCTGCCACCTGTGCTGCCTTCCACACCTTATCAACAATGTTACGGGCATATTGTAACGACATCTGTTCCTGACAGAAGCGGGCACCCTGTCCACCCACCATGTCTAACAAGATGCCATAGCGGTAATGGGCGTTGTTTACATTGGCTGCCCAATACTGTGAGCCTAAGGCCCATGACCGTCCGTCGTCTGTAGCATCGCTCCACTGAGGGATGCCCCAGTCCTCGGCATCGAAGCACACGAAGTCAACATCGACCTTCATGCTGTCGTTCTGCTGGATGAGACGAGCCAGTTCCAGCATCACGCCAATACCACTGGCACCGTCGTTGGCTGCCAGCACCGGTGTATGATGGTTCGCTTCGTCTGGGTCGTTGTCGGCCCATGGACGGCTGTCCCAGTGGGCACAGATCAGGATGGCGTCGCGCTTCGCCGGTCCAACGTCTGATTTTGTACGGGCGATGATATTCGTGGCGTGCAGCACCGTACCGTCGTAGCCCTTCAAGTCAACTTTCTGTAGCTCTACCGTACATCCGAACTCCTCGAACTTCTGCTGAATCCACTGGGCACACCGCTCGTGTGCCTCGCTGTTCATCGTACGAGGTCCGAAGTCACACTGTGCCTGACAATAGGCAAAGGCCGAGTCGGCCACAAACTGAATGTCTATCACCTTACTGGTCTCTTCCGTTGACTGTTGGACGTTCTTACAACCCGTCAGCACCGTCACAAACAATAGGGCTACCCCCCATAATTCCTTATATCTCATTTATTTTTAAATCGAAAATTCATAAACCGAAAATCCCTTACAGCTGTCCTGCTTCCACCATCAGCACAACCCTCTCCGTCAGCTTGTCTGCTCCATCTGGGTCATACTCCTTACGCAGGCTGGCACCATAGACCCAGGCGAAGGCTTGATAGAAGCCGGAGCGTACGGGTCCGAAGAACGCCTTGATCATCTCGTAGGCCGATGAATTACACTCCCTATCGACCAGCTTGATGAGCAGCTTACCCTGCGAGTACGTCAGTTTCTTCATGCGTGGCTTATACTGCTGCATGATGCCCTTCTCCACCCGTTTCATGTGCGCCTCACGGTCAGCATCCGAAGGTAGTGTTTCCATGTATTCCACCGTCTCAATCAGGATTTTGTTCACCTCCTTGGCGATGGGCAGCACCGTCTTCACGTTCTTTACCAGTCGCAGGTACGACTGCCGTTGCCGTTCGTTCTTGAACTCCAGTTCTGGATAGACATAGACATTATACATTTCCATATACTGAATGGAGTCGTTGCCTTCCAGCACCTTACCCACCTTGACCAGTGGCACGAACGACGCACTCTCCATCTCGGCCATGTCCTGTCGTGCCCGATCGGTCTGTGCCTCTGCCGCCGTCATCAGCAGCATACCCAATAGAATTATCGTCATTCGTCTTTTCATGCTGCAAAAGTACGAATTAAAAACTATTCTACTGATAGGTATTATCAGTTTTTAAAGAAAGTTATTGGAATTTATATCCGTTCCCAAATCCTTCTGTGTTATATATGCGGATTGTGTGAGACGTCACCATCGGGCAACGTAAAGCTGAGGCCTTCTGGACAGAAGAGTGACGGCTCTTTATGGTTCAGCTTGAGCCAGCGGCTCCAACCAACGATACGGTCGAAGGCCAGCTGCTCGAAGGTTTCGGCCAGTGTCGAACCCCAGGGGTCAGAAGGTTGTGCAGCCGATTCCTGATAGTTGTTCAAACCATCTTTGGCGGTATAATCCGACAGATACGTCTTGCCGTCGGCACAATACCGCTTTCTGGACAAGAGTGTCCATGAGTCATTGTCTGGGTCTTCCTGCCAGGTGAGGACGGAATAGCTGCCCTCTATACCAAGGATGACACTGTAATCGACCTGATAGTGGTGGTACTCCAGGTATTTGCTATAATGCTGCGACACGAGGGCATTGTTGAAATGCTCTTCCATTTTCTGCTGGAAGGCATCGTCATAGACATCGGGCAGTGCCTCCATAAGGCTCGCGATATACTTTGCGCCGTCATAGTAGGGGTTCTCCATCTGTACCTTCACGGCAGTGGCAGTACATAGGTCAATGATCTCGCGCTGTGCGTCAGTACCACTCTCGTAGGTGTTGCAGAGGCGGTCGGTGAACTCACGCATCGTCAGTCCCAACTGGTCGAGGGCGGCAGTTCGAGTAACGGTCAGATCCGTATAGGCGGGGGTATCCTCGCTAATGCCCCAGGCTTCGTCCCAGCTCTCCACATCGGCTTTGCAATAGGCGGAGAGTGCCTTCTCCACATCCACTGAAGGCTGACTGAACTGCTCCACCATCACGTTGAGGGCACCGCCGGCAGCAGGCATGGTGTAGGTGGCAGCAATGGTGTAGTCGCACAAGTCTTTCATCTCAAACTGATATTCGAAATTGTTCATCAGACAAGCAAGCATGTAGATGGTTTCGAAGCGTATCTTAGCCGAGCGGATGGCACGGGTAAAGTTCTTGACGGTGAAGTGCTTTCTGGTACCGTCGGCCAACAGGTGACCATCGTCGAAGATCACGCCCTTGGTAACATCCGGCAGGTCTTCGTCAGGACGGTAGCCGTGACCGTGATCATTCATGATGAGGATGTATTTCTTGGCAGGATAGGCCATAGCAGCCCAGTTGATGAAATTGGTCAGCGAATCGGGACATGTACAGTCGGCATTTATCTCACCATAGAGGTTGGCAGGATCTTTCATCTGCTCGTCCATGGTCTTGGCAGGATTGACAACCCACCGTAAAGAATGACCGCCGAAGTATTTCCTGTAGTTCTCGTCGAAACGGTCGGCATAGGGTTCGTGATCCTGATTCTCGTATTGCGCCTTCAGGTTGTCGGCAGTCGAGAATTTGTACTGCACCACCACGTTTACCTTTTGGTAGGCAGCAGCGCTGGCCTTATAGAAGTCTTCTACCATTGGCAGGATGCACTGATCGACATTCGATCCGCCATTAGCATAGTAGATAATGGTATATTCTGCTACGTTTGTGGGGTTCACAGGGTTGTCGTTGTCATCATCGGCACAGGACACGATAGCCAGTGCTACGAAAAGTAATTTAATAATTTGTTTCATAGGGTTAGTAGTTTGTGTGAATAGTTTCTCCAACCAATAATACTTCTCGTTTCAGTTTAATCGTCGAAGTCGTCGTCGTCCCAATTTCCGTCGTAGTACATGGGGGCATGGCCTTCCTCATGCCCACCACCACCGGGTGTCATGCCGCTGTTACCTTCAATACTCTGGGTGAGTAACACTTCGATGTCGAGTGCCACATCCTTTATTTTTGGTTCTATATATCTCTTTTTCATGTCTTGTTTTCTTGAAAGAAATTATCTTCTCTTTTGTTCTTCTTAGAAAGAAATTAACCAGAAATTCTGTTTCCGTGCTTTATGTGCTTTCTGTGAGAAATTGGATCTCCCCCTGTCCTCCCCCTCATTCCTCCCCTATCGGGGGAGGCCAGGAGGGGGCTGGGGAGTTAGAGGGGGTCCGGGTCTTACTTCACAATCACCTTGAGCTTTCAGCACCAGCCCTGACATCACGACTCCCTTCCTCCCCCTCGGGGGAGGTCAGGAGAGGGGTTTTACTTAATCACGACCTTCTTTCCATTATGGATATAGATGCCTTTCTGTGTCGGCTTGCTGTTGAGCTTGCGACCGTCGAGAGTGTAGTAACCGTCCGTTGTCTGTTGTCTGTTGTCCGTTGTCAACCTCACATCTGTCGTTTCGTCGCCGAAGTACAGGATGGCACTATTTACTTCATCATCCATCTGGAAGTGAGCACGGAAGGCACCAAGGGTCATGTTGGCATCCGGCCAGAACAGCTTGTTTTCACTGCCGAGGTAGAGCTTGGTCATATCGTTAGCGGTGAAGGCTATAGAGCTGTAACTACCTACGAACTTACCACCAGTGAATTCTACTTCCGTTGGATCGGCTTTGTTGATAGTCACTCCAGTGAATAGTGGGTTCACGATGTTGTTGCTGCCATCGCCTTCCCACTTAATTAAATAAGGTACGCCCGCGTTAATCGAGATGGCATCCTTGAAGTACAGGTAGAGCGTAGTACCTTCGATACCTGTTGTATGACCATCGTAAGTGTTTGTGATGTCGAGTTCCTTCAGCTCCGTAGGAGCGAGCTGTGTCGTCACTTGTTCTGCAGTCATGCTGAACGGCAGGCACAGTGTGTTCCATGTGTTGTCCTTCCACAGCGTGCGGCCAACCAGCACCACATCCTTTGCTGTGCCATCGTCTCCGCTGATAAGGACAGCGTTCTTCTCATTGTCAGGCTTCTGTGAGTCGTCATTGGCAAACTCCAGATCTTCTAAGGTGGTGAAGGTGGCGGTTTCGCTCCAGTTGCTTACGCCGTCGATACCGTAGTCGCCCAGCACCTGCACTTGGTAGGTGGTTGCACTTTCCAGACCAGTGATGGTAAGACTATTGGTGGTTTGCCATTGGCTGTATTCTCCTTCCTCGATGGTAACATCGTCGATATAGAGCAGATGCTGATCGTAGCAATCATGGTGGCGGATGGCCACATAGCCCATGCCGCTGTATGCGCTCAGGTCAACAGTGTATTCATTCCAGCTGTTATCGCTCAACGTCACTGTCAGCTCTGTATGAGTGAAATCGCTGGCACTGGTGTTACCAGACTCTGATACCAACACAGAGAACTTCTCCTCAGGATAGTTGCTCAGACGCGCTGCTGCATAGAAGGTGATGCTTCCACCTAACAGTATCTGTGGAGATACGAGGTAGTTGTCGGGAGTGACAGCACCGTATGCAGTGCCGTCTGATGTAGTAGCGGAGATATAGGACTCGGACAACATCATTCCAGCAGAAGAATTGTGACATTCGGTAACTATTTTGCCTTGGGAGGTATAACCGACATACTCTGTGTTATGCATCCAGCTGTTCGGCGACGTGGTACTGCCTTGGAAGGTCGTCCAGCCTTGCCAGCCATCTTCAAAATCATACACCAAATTGTCACGATTAGAACGAACATTTCTATATCTCACGTTGAAGTTGTCAGCGTCGCTATTGGTGCTGATGGTTGCCGTGTGTGCAGTAACATTGATATTCGTGATGGTCGGAGTTGGGCAACTCGTATCTGTGGTAAAGGTCACGGCGTTGCTCCAGCCACTCTGATCGCTGGCATCGCAATAGGCGCGCACCTTTACTGTATATTCTGTGATAGGGGTGAGGCCGCTCAGTGTGTAAATACCATTTACCAAGTCATCCTCTGTTACGTCAACCAAGTCAGTCGCGTCATTATTGATGCAGATTTGCCATTGTGTTTCGCTACCACCAGCAGTCCAATTCAGTTGTACGTTGTCTTTGCCAGGAGTACCAACTACTTGGAGGTTTATTGGTTTAGCACAGGTGCCCAGGTCAGGTGTATAGGTGAAAGTGGTCTTGGGGAGAAATGATTGTGCGTTATACGAAACAGCATCTAAACTACTATTATTGTAGCCATACGCGGATACGCCAGAAGTCAGACCGCTCGTTCCGTACCATTCCACTTTATTGTATTTACTACCATCGTCATTATACACGCCAATCAACAGATTGCCGCCGTTGTAGGTATACGGAGTGTCGAATAATATCGTGTATGCTGTACCAGCAGTCGGCATATCCAAAGGTGAACCCACTTTAACGACAGTTGCATCACTCATGCCGCTATAGCTTCCATCTAAGGTAGTGCCTGAAACTTCTTTAAGGAAAATGGTCTGTTCTGATTCTGTCCAAGTACTATTAGTTGTTGCTACGCTTGATGGATAGAAAGTAATAGCGGAAATAATACCACCATTCATATCTGTTAATTTAGGAGCAGGAATGATACATTCACTCTTAGTATAATCATCAAAGTAATAACCATACATAGGGATGTATTGGTTAGTGGCTGTTCCATCGTAAACAGTCAAAGAGCGTATTTCTGGCTTAAACGTAGCACTAATGGTCACCTCGCAGTCAGGCATTGTGAACTGGTTGTTTACAACCTCAACACTACCTGTCCCTTCTGCATTAACAACCCAATGGTCCAAGACATAACCTGCATCAGGTGTTGCCGTCAAGGTAACAATGTCGCCAGCGTAGGCAACTGTCGGGTTCACGCTGATGGTACCGTGGTCTTGCTTGGTATCGAAGGTGATGTTGTGTTGCTCCAGCTGATGGAAGTTTGCTGTGTAGGTGGCTTCACCCGTCACTTGAAATCTGTATTCCGCATCGGTTGAAACCTCTGTGCCGTCCAAGGTCCAATTGGTGAAGCCATAACCAGAATTAGCAGTGGCTTTCAAAGTGCAATAACTATTCTCATAATAGGTGCCTGTACCACTAACTGTACCACCTTCTGAAGGATTTACAGTTGCAGAAATGGCATATTGTTCACCAGTGGCAATCACATTGATGGTTCCCAAATAGGTCACCTTATTATATCCAAACACGCAGAGGGTGAGGTCAGTGTTAGGAGTAAGGTCGTTGCTGTTAAGGTTAACAGTAGCAGTGCCATTAATTACTTTGCCCTTGCCTAAAATGTTGTGGCCTGTATCAGTGATAGTAACAACAGCGCCGTCGCCATTGCTGACGCTAATCTCATAGACAGAGGACCCCTTCACAATACTTCCCGCATGGTTCACAGTCATCTCCTGCGGTGTCTTCGTGCGGACCATCAAAGTCGGGTCGCCATAGACAATCCAGGCCTGATAAGTACCGACAGCCGATTGCTCCGAGGTGCTGTAATGGTCGAAGATGCTCATGAGACCATTGATACAGACACCGCCATAGGTATATTTTTGGCTGGTGGAAGTGCTTGAATTTCCAACGAGAATGTCAATGCATTCGTCTTGAGCCCACATAGGTGGAATCCAAGGTTGGCTGATGTATGACATCATGGTACCGACCGCACCGGTAGGATTATTATTGTTCGTGGCATTCATCCAAGCCTCGGCAAAACAGTCGCTCGAGTGGTCGTATTTTCCTACCAGGCAGGCTACAGAGAAGATAAACGGCAGTTTGTTCTCATTGGTCAAGGCATTCACATGAGAGTTTGAGTAATAGACATAGCCACTCTGATTAGCACCCCAGGCCGTCTCTTGTCCGTGATTGGCGTATGCGATGAGGCCTACGCCGTTGTTGATGTCGGAAGAGATGGTTGATGATGAGGCATCATACCCGGTAAGATTGGCATAACGTTGATAAACAGTAGAATAGCCGTATTCCAACAGATCCTGGCGGATGTTGTTCATGTGCTGGTAGTCGTCCTCATTGTTGTGACCACTGCCGTCTTCCTTTCTGGAGATGCCTTCTGCCTTCAGAAGCCAGGTGTCAGAAGTAGTCAGGTCGCGCTCGTAGTTGATAGCTCTGTTCGCCTGAGTGGTCACTCGGGCAGCAGAACTGGCACTGAAGCGGCCGATGATAATGTCGTTGTAGATATCGCTGCCCACAATCTGTCCGTAGGCGTTGTCACCCTTTCCACTATAACTGCTGCCTCCACCAGAATAAGAATAGCCTGGAATCTGGGCCACGTCACCCACGAGAAGCACATGTGTTATGTTGTTGTTGGCGTTGTACTGTTTCTGGATATAAGTCTTGATAGCACTATATGTACTACCTGTGGTGGTGGTTCCAACGATGGTGGTATTCACTCCACGTGTCCTCTTCCAGTTCACGAAATCGGTCATAGCGTAGATGAAGTCGTCGTAGCAGATAATCAGCAGGTCGCCCTCCTCTTCCAAGGGGGTGTATCTGTCCTGCGAGGCCTGATAGTTGATGAAGTGACGACTATAGACATTCTTGAAGTCCGGGTCTATTGTCGCAATACTGCTGCGGCGGGGCTCCAGTGTGTTCTGACCGTTATCATCTACCTTGTACATCTCTACGGTCATATCATAATACACACGCAGCGTCTTCGTGACAGGGTTATAGACAAACGGATGCACGGCGATGTTCTGTCCTCTGTAGTCACGGAGAATATATGGCTCGTATAGCTCTGCGGTGCTTGCGGGGAAGAAGGCATCCTTCTTGTAGCAGTCGCCGTAGGTGTAAGGTACGGAGGCTGGGTCGATGGTACGTGGGAAGTCACCCTTTGAGGGAGCCACCATGATATTATCGAAGTCCATGTACTTGGCATCTATCACACGGATGTCCATTCGTGCCTGATTGCCGATGATGGCAGGAATACCCATCATGGGCACATCCGGTTCGCCGGCATGTGCAGCGTTGACTGAACCGGGAACGGTGATGACCTTCGCCTCACCTTCTGGAGTAGATACGGTAGCGGTATAGAAGCCGGGCACCTGAAGGCGTACCGTGATGCTTTCCTCGGATGAAGAAATCAGTTGAGATGTCATCGAAGCTGGTGTTCCGTCAATGACAGTCGTCCACTGCGGCTTTGTGTTTTGTGAAAAGGCGACGGTAGCGAATGCTACAAGGAGCAGCATCAAGGTCGTCCGCGCCAGATTGTTGGTTGAGACTCTTTTCATTTGTCTTTTATGTATATTTTAATGTAATGTAATATAAGTTTCGGTTATGAACAAAAACCCAGAAAACCCCTCTGTTGATGTCGTTGCGTCGCAACTGAAAACATCACCAGAGGCAAAAACAGTAAAAAATATGTATTAATAGTCTTCACCCTCGTCCCAGGCATCGTTGTATTGAGGGGCACGACCACCGCCGGCACCAGGGCCTATTGTGGGGTTAAGATCACCGTTACCACCTACTTTACTTGCTGACTGTAGCAGCGTCTGCCGCATCTTCACTTCCACCATCTGGGGAACCAAATAATTCTTTTTCATATCTTGTTAGTTTTTTCTTTTTCTCTTTTTATTCTTTTTAGAAAGGAATGATCCTCTATTCTTCTTGGAAAGAAATTCTTGCGTCCCTTCGGTAGCAAGCGGCAAAGCCGAGCGATCAGAAATTACTCAGAAATTATCTTTTCGTTCCTCCCTTGTCCTCCCCCTCGGGGGAGGCCAGGAGGGGGGTCTTTTACTTAATCACGACCTTGAGCTTTCAGCTCGAGTTCGCTCACGCTCGGAAGAGCTTGAGCAAGCTCGGCTCTTCTCTCACTTAATCACGACCTTCTTTCCATTATGGATATACACACCAGGTGCTGTCGGCTTGTTGTCGCCGAGCTTCAGGCCCTGCAGCGTGTACCACGCGCCGTCCGTTGTCCGTTGTCTGTTGTCCGTTGTCAATACCACGCCAGTGGTCTCTCCGCCTCCGAAGTACAGGACGGCGTTCTGCACGTCACCTTCTATCTCGAAGTAGGCACGGAAGGCACCAAGGTACGGATAGATCGGATTGCCGGGATCGCTAAGGTCGGGCTGTGGATAGTACAGCGTGTTATTGCCGCCCATGAGCAGGACGTTCTTGTTCTCCGCTGTATATTGCGTGTAGCTGAAGCTGCCGATGAACTTTCCACCTGTGAAGGTTGCTGCATTATCGGCGAGAGAGGCATCGCTGATGGTGACACCAGTGAACACGGGGTTCACGAGGTTGTTGGTGCCGTCGCCCGTCCACTTAATCAAATAAGGTACGCCCGCGAGGATCTCTGTTGCATTCTTGAAGTAGAGATACAACGTGCCGTCGGAGGCGAGCTGCGTCTGGTAGGTGCCGCTGGCATCAGCGTTACCCTCTGCGTTGTAAGTACCTGTGAGGTCAAGCTCCTTCAGCTCCGTAGGACTCTCTAACTGTGCGACAACCTGATCTTCATCCAAGTCGAACGGCAGGCACAGCGTGTTCCAGTAGCCATCCTTCCACAGCGTGCGGCCGCTGAGGGTGACGTTGGCCAACTGGCCATTGTATGTATCGACCATAGCACTGTTGTCGGGTGAGTTGTCGGCGAGTACTAAATTAATGGCATCCTGATTGGCTGACTGTCCGTGCATAGGCAGTAAGGGAAGGGTTGCCGTTCCTGAAGAGGCGATAGTCCAGCCCTGATCGTCTGAGTAGTACCACACCTTTCCGCTTGCGTTGTACTTGACGAAGGCACCCTCGCCGGGGGCGAGCATCACGTAGTCCTCGTACTTGTCGTAGCCGTTGCCTGCGGTGTTCATCTTGTAGAAGGTGGCGTTGATCATGTTGCCGTCACCGTCGCCGAACATCAGGTAGCTGTTGCAGGTGTACGGATTGCCCACCAGTGCCCAGCCGTTGAACGGAGCTGTGGAAGTAGCGTCGTAGGTAAAGTTCTTGGTGATAGATGTGTTGTTGCTCAACGAAGCGGTGCCGGTGAACAGCAATGTCTTGTCAGTCTGGCTGGCATAGAGGTATCCTTCGCCCGAACCCAGATAATCATCGTTATCGCCATCATCGAATTTGGTCATCTTGTAGTTCTGCCATTCCTCTTCTGTATTGCCTTTGAACTGGTAGAGGTCGTATGTGCCCGAAATCATGTTGTCCACACGACTCCAGTTATTATATGGAGATAGGAGCGTGCGTCCGGTGAATGGGCTGGCGACGAAGTAATAGCCGCCCGGATTCGTTCCGTAGCCTGCGATTTCCTTTTCCATTGTCACCACTAAAGTGGCGGCGCCCTGCTTCAGCTGGCCACCATCCTCAATGGTGATGGAACCGCTGTTGATGGTAACCCTCTTTGCCACAGCAACCACGTCGGCAGGAATGGTGACATCGGCAGTGATGATGACTTCGTCAGTGATGGCGGGAACTCCAGCAGGAGTCCAGTTGTCAGCCACATTCCAGTCACCGGCAGTGGTAAATGTCTTTAAGCCTTCACGCATGGTGGTGAAGGATGAGGTGTTCCATGAACTCTCTTCATCGCCGTTAATTCCTTTCACTTGCCATTCGTATGAGGTGTTGGCGGTAAGACCCGTGAGCTGGAAGGAAGTTTCAGTTGTCGTAATCTCCGCGCTCCATTCGCCTGCGGGAACGGCACTATAATCCTCAGTAGTGACAAACACGCCGAAGTTTTCTCCAGGATATTCTGGGTCTTGACCTCGGGCATACAGGATCAAGGTGCCACCCAGTTCTACATTCGGGATAATCAACCAGTTGTCAGGAGTCAGGGCGCCAAAATTTTTTAACCAACTTGCAGACGTTGCGCAATAAGATCCATTGCATGTCGGATTTCCATTATCGTCATTTCCAGAATCACGCAAATTCCAAACATAACCGTCACCGTCTAAATCCAAAATTTCCCAATCTGAAGAGAAGCTATTGCTTTCAAAGTCTTCCGAAACGACGGTTGTTCCCTCTGCGTTGGTCACGACAATATCATCAATATTCAAATAGAACATGTCCGACACATTGTAGTGGCGGATTGCGATGGCTCCCGTTCCTGTATAGCCACTCAGGTCGAAAGTGTATTGGGTCAACACACCCGTGGCAACGACATCGTTGCCTACCTGATGCCATGCGTTCATGTTACTCTCCTGGGCTGCCGTCCTGTATTGCAGCTTATAGCTGTCGGAACTGCCCGTCCAGCTGAGCGTAGCACTCGTGGTGCCCACATTCGTTGCAGCGAGGTTTTTGGGTCTCTTTACGCCGTGGCAAACTACTGTGTAGTTCACAGGGTTGCTCATGGCTCCACTGCCTGAGAATATCTCGTTGCCCATTGCATCATAGACAACGTAAGAGCACTCGCTCTCATAATTGCCGCTAATCCATTTGAACTGGATCTCTCTGCCGTTGGGAACATTAGCATAATAAACCTGTGCTTCGCCTGCACCTGCATCATTCGTATTTGAATATGTACCGATAACGGTGCCGGTCAGGACATCCACAATTTGGATGGCATTGCCATTCCAGCCGTCACCATAGCTGTCGGTAAGAACAAGTTCAACCTCGCACATATCATCGGAAAGTGGTGTAGTGAAGCTGACAGCGTTAGTCTCTTGTGCCTTTGCCCCTCCTAAAAAGGTACATAATAGCATTGTCATGAGCAGGAGTCTGCCCGTTGCACTTCTGCGAGCCTTGGCTCCAAGTGCCAGATGGTTGGTCAAAAATCGATTCATATTCTGATTTTTTAATGTTTATTCGCAATTTGGTTGCAAATATACACTATTTCTTCGAAATAGACGAAGAAGTAAGGAAAAAAATGCGGTTTCCACAACAATCTGATACATTTCATAAAATAAATGTCATGGAAAATCTCGCTGACTCATGAAACGGAAAAAGGGTTACATGTGATGGGTGAGTGATAATCCCCACTGATAAACTTTTTCTATATGGGGTGCATCAATGCGGTGCTCCTGCAGAAGACGATGAATGATGGCAAGGCCGTAAGGGAAATCCTCTGTGAAGTAACGGCTTTGGAAGTCTGGAACGAAGAGCTCATCGCCCCCCACTGTCTCCCGGGAGGGGAACCTCTTCATGGGTGCGGGGATGCCCTTGAATGCTTCGATGCTCCGTAGCTTACGGGCTAACGATGCGGCATCGGTGCTCTCATAGTAGTCGAGCACTGTGGCTATGCTACCTTTGCGGACAGGTAATTGTGTGAGTAAGGCCTGGAGTTCGTTATCCATATCAATGTAGAGCTGTGCCGCCTCCTCTGTCCATTCTTCATAAAATAAAGGTACGCGTGCGTAAGTAATGCCTTCATGCCAATCACTCCACAGGTCGTAAAGCCGCGAGGGGTGTAGCAGCGGATTGCTATTCGACAGGCTTGCTTCGTAGTAGCTGCTTAAGAGTTGGATGGGTGTTTGCAACAGGTCAGCCAAGAGGTCACGTAACCGTTCAGGATGTTCCGCATGCTCTACGGCTAAGTTGAGGCTGTCCTTATAGCCCTTCAAACGAGCGCGATGGCCATACTCAATGACACGGGAAATAAAGGGTACGCGCTGGAAACCGAATAGGGGTATTGTGGAGGGCAGTATCTTCATGGCCTCAAAGAAGAAACCTGTGCTGCTGACTACACTGCCAACATAGGGTAAGTTGAGTGTACACTCTAAACTTTTTAGGATGCTTCTCAGGCAGTCGGCTATGGCGTAGCCTGGAAGACAAAGCAGGATGATGTCTGAGTGGGGGATGACGTCTTCAGGACGGTTGGAAATGCAACTGATGTGGCCGGTCATGACCTTCCCATCAGGTGTGTCGATCATCAGCTCCCTGTTCCACCGCTCTGGGCGCTGCGTCATGATGCAGACTTCATGCTTGCCTTGTGCTGCCACAAAGCCCGCCACTACATGTCCGAGGTTGCCACCTCCACAGATACAGATCTTCGCCATTCTTCACTCTTCACTTTTAAAAGTCCTTCTACCAGCCTTGTGTTGTCCTCGTGGTTGCGCACAGCGATGCGCATGTACTGCTTGTTGGGGTCAAGACCTGTCTTGCCGCTGCAGTCACGTGTCAGGATGTTATGCTTTTTGAGCATCTGTACCACAATCTCCTTGGCGGTATAGGGGGGAAGCACCTCGCAAAGGAAGTAGTTGGCCTGAGAAGGCATGACACGCAGATAACTGACTTGATGAAGCTGTTGCTCAAAGTCTGCCCGTTCCTTGACGAACTTCTCACAGGCTTTCCGGTAGTCCTTCTCGTATTTGTTGTAAATCTGCATGAAGAACTCACCAAAGGAGTTGATGTTCCAGATAGACACTTCTTTCTTAATACGTGCTATCAGTTCCTTGTCGGCAGAGGCCAGGATGCCCAGTCGCAGGCCTGGCACACCGAAGCTCTTGGAGATACTCTTCATGACGGCCATGTGTGGATGGGCTTCCAATGTTTCATCGTTGAGCAATGAATTGGTGGCATAGTCCTCGCTGAAATCGACGAAGGATTCATCGACTACCAGGCGAATACCTTTTTCCTCACACCAGTCGGCTAACCGTAGTACGTCCTTCTTGGGAATAAAGTTGCCTGACGGATTGTCCGGGTTTATCAGCATCAGCTGGAAGATACCCTTGTCGCCAAAGAAAGCCATCAGGTCGTCGGCCGTATAACGGTAATCCTCGTTCTGCGGCACGAAGGTGACCTGCTGCTCTTTGTCGAAACGATGAGGATATTCTTCAAAAGTCGGTCGTATGAAGCCAATCTTGAGATTTGAGATTTGAGGTTTGAGGTTTGAGGAAGTTTCCATCAATACCTTGATCAGCTCGGCTGCACCATTGCCAGGCACGATATAAGGCTCACTGACGCCGAAGCACTTGCTGGCAATGAGTGTGTTGACCTTCATGCCAGAGGGGTATTCCGTCAGCAGCGTATCGAAGTTGGCCCTTAGCTCATCCTTCATGCGCCGTGTGGGGAAGTAGGGATTGACCAGATAGCAGAAGTCGAGCATCTGTGGGAACCGCCAGAATCCACCAAACCTTCCGTAGTACTTCCTCAACACGTCTTGCTCATCGGCAAAGATAGCCTCGGCGATGTCCAGATCCTGCTTGTCATCTATCTCGTACCACTTCTCGTTGCCAATAGGCAGGGCCTTCATGTCGTGGCTGTTCAACAGCGAGGTAATACGCAGCACATTCTCATAATACTCGTTGTTACCCACTGCCTTGGTATAGGCGTTCAGGAACGGGATATACTTGGTACGTGAAAATTCCTTGCTGAACTTATAAATGTTGACGGTCTTGTAGTAGGAGCTGACATCCTGATAGCTGAAGGCATCTTTCGAGATGAAGTTCACGATGTTATTGTCTTCGTCTATACGAACCATCGTGCCGTCCATCCACGTCTCATACTTGGCGACCAGTGCAAGATTGGGGGAGGGATTCTCCACAATCATCGGAATGATCTTGTCGCTGAAAATAAGGTCGCTCTCTATGAGCAGCGTATCGTCTTCCTCCAACTTGTCTTTGACGATAGCAAGCGAGTAAATGTTATTCGTCTTGTCGTAAACAGGATTCTCTGCGAATTCTATCTTTATCTGATCATCATAACGATTACCAATATAGTTTCGCAGCTCTTCACCCTTGTATCCAACAACGATAATAACACGTTGCAGGTCTTGTTTAGCAAGCTGGCCCAGCAGCCGGTCTATGAGTCGCACACCATTTACAGGAACCATACATTTTGTATTATCCTTTGTATAGTCGCCAAGTCTGCGACCCATGCCTGCTGCCAGAATAATTGCTTGCATTCTTTTACCTTTTTATTCTTTTACCATTTTACCTTTACCCTACCTGACTGCCAGGCTTTACGTCCTTCGTCGTGGTCACCACGCTGAGGGTCTCGTCGAAATCGACAGCAGAGAGGATCATACCCTGACTCTCAATGCCCATCATCTTACGAGGTGCGAAGTTTGCCACGAAGAGGATACGCTTGCCGACCAGTTCCTCCGGGTTCTCGTAGAAGGCGGCAATGCCCGAACAGATGGTGCGGTCGGTGCCGGAACCATCGTCGAGGGTGAACTGCAGGAGCTTCTTCGATTTAGGAACGCGGGTGCAAGCCTTCACCAGTCCTACGCGGATGTCAAGTTTCTCGAATGTCTCGAAGTCAACGGTATCCTTCACAGGCGCAGCTTTTTGCAGAGCGGCCTCATTGGCTTTCTTGGTAGCCTCCAGCTTATCGAGCTGCTTCTGGATGGTCTCATCCTCAATCTTCTCAAAGAGCAGGGTTGGCTCGCCCAACTGGTGACCGGCCTTCAGGAGGTCAGTATTTCCCAACTGCTCCCACTCGAAACTCTCAAGGTTGAGCATATTGCGTAGCTTCTTGCTGCTGAATGGCAGGAATGGCTCGAAGGCGATAGCGAGGTTGGCTGTGAGTTGCAGGCAGATGTTCAGAATCGTCTCACAACGCTTTGGATCAGTCTTCCACACCTTCCACGGCTCACACTCCGTGATGTAGCGGTTGCCGATACGGGCGAGGTTCATGGCCTCGAACTGTGCATCGCGGAACTTGAACTGCTCCAGCAGCGTTTCCACCTTCTCCTTCACGTCCTTGAAATCCTCAAGGGCCTGACGGTCAACGTCCTGTAGCTCGCCACAGGCTGGCACAACACCGTTCCAGTACTTCTTGGTAAGCTGGAGGGCACGATTGACAAAATTGCCATAGACGGCCACCAGCTCGTTGTTATTGCGATCCTGAAAGTCCTTCCATGTGAAATTGTTGTCTTTGGTTTCAGGGGCGTTAGCAGTCAGCACATATCTTAATACATCCTGCTTGCCGGGCATGTCCTCCAGGTATTCATGCAACCAGACGGCCCAGTTGCGAGAGGTCGAGATCTTGTCGTTCTCAAGATTCAGGAACTCATTGGCTGGAACGTTGTCGGGCATGATATACTTGCCATGGGCTTTCATCATCACAGGGAAGATGATACAGTGGAACACGATGTTGTCCTTGCCGATGAAATGTACCAGACGGGTGTCCTCATCCTGCCACCATTTCTCCCATGAGCCCCACTTTTCCGGCTCCTTCTCGCAAAGCTCTTTGGTATTGCTGACATAACCAATGGGTGCATCGAACCATACATAGAGTACCTTACCGTCGGCTCCTTCTACAGGAACGGGGATGCCCCAGTCGAGGTCACGGGTCATGGCACGGGGCTGCAGGTCCATGTCGAGCCATGACTTGCACTGGCCATAGACATTCGGACGCCACTCCTTGTGCTCTTCGAGGATCCACTGCTTCAGCCACTCCTGATACTCGTTCAGAGGCAGGTACCAGTTCTTGGTCTCCTTCAGCACGGGTGTAGAGCCGCTGATGGTCGATTTGGGATTAATCAGTTCCGTAGGACTCAGGTCACGACCGCATTTCTCACACTGGTCGCCATAGGCATTCTCATTGTGGCAGTGGGGGCACTCACCCGTCACATAGCGGTCTGCCAAAAACTGCTTGGCTTCCTCGTCATAGAGCTGGGTGGTGGTTTCCTCCGTCAGCTTGCCCTCGTCATAGAGCTTGCGGAACCACTCGGCGGCAAACTTATGGTGAGTCTCCGAGGTGGTACGACTATAGATATCGAACGAGATGCCAAACTCCTCGAAGCTCTTCTTGATCATCTCATGGTAACGATCGACCACATCCTGTGGCGTGATACCCTCTTTTCGGGCACGGATGGTGATGGGCACACCATGCTCATCGCTGCCACCGATAAACATCACCTCACGCTTCTTCAGGCGAAGATAGCGTACATAGATATCGGCAGGCACATACACGCCGGCCAGATGACCGATATGTACGCCGCCATTAGCGTACGGAAGTGCCGATGTTACAGTAATTCTCTTGTAGTTCTTCTGTTCCATTGTTATATCAGTGTGTGAGTTTTTTTGTTATTCAAACTGAACGACTATCCCTGTTATCACGTGGATAGCAGGGATAGTCTTGGATTAGCTTCCGTAATGATTAGAAGTCCATGTGGTCGAGTGCATCGCTGAAGTCACGAGGCTCACGGTTTTCCGTGGGGTCATGATACTCCTCATTGCCGGAATCCGGACGGGGGCGACGCTCACCGCGTTCTGGACGGGGGCGGCGTTCGCCACGCTCCGGACGTGGGCGGCGTTCGCCGCGTTCCGGACGTTCGCCACGCTCACGGCGTGCCGGACGCTCCTGATAACCCTCGGGCTTCTCAATGAGCACACGATGGCTGAGCTTGTACTTACCGGTCTTCGGATCGATCTCCAGGAGCTTCACCTGAATGTGGTCACCCTCCTTGATGCCAGCCTCTTCGACAGTCTCCAGGCGACGCCAGTCAATCTCGCTGATGTGCAGCAGACCGTCCTTGCCAGGCATGATCTCTACGAAGCAGCCATAAGGCATGATGCTACGGACAATACCGTCATAAACCTCACCAACCTCCGGGATGGCAACGATAGCCTTGATCTTAGCCAGTGCAGCGCTGATACTCTCCTTGTTAGGACCGCTGACCTGTACCTTGCCTACGCCGTCAATCTCGTCGATAGTGATGATGGCACCGGTATCTTCCTGCATCTGCTGGATAATCTTTCCACCAGGACCGATAACAGCACCGATGAACTCCTTGGGAATCTCAATCTGCTCGATGCGCGGAACCTGTGGCTTCAGCTCTGGACGCGGCTCGGCAATGGTATCGGTGATGCACTTCAGGATGTGCTCACGACCTTCCTTGGCCTGCATGAGGGCTTTCTCCAGGATGTCGAATGACAGACCGTCGCACTTGATATCCATCTGTGTGGCTGTCAGACCGTCACGTGTACCGGTGGTCTTAAAGTCCATATCGCCCAGATGGTCCTCGTCGCCGAGGATATCACTCAGCACGGCATACTTGTCTTCACCAGGGTTCTTGATCAGACCCATGGCAATACCGCTGACAGGCTTCTTCATGGGAACACCAGCATCCATCAGTGCCAGTGTGCCAGCACATACGGTAGCCATCGATGAAGAGCCATTTGACTCCAGAATCTGACTTACAAGACGGACGGTATAGGGGAAGTCCTCAGGAATCTGCCCCTTCAGACCACGCCATGCCAAGTGACCGTGACCGATCTCACGACGGCCTACGCCGCGCTGTGCCTTGGCCTCACCTGTGCAGAACGGGGGGAAGTTATAGTGCAGCAGGAAACGCATGTAGCTCTTGTCGAGCACATCGTCCACCAGCTTCTCATCGAGCTTGGTACCCAGCGTACAGGTAGAGAGGCTCTGTGTCTCACCACGGGTGAAGATACTGCTTCCGTGAGGCATGGGCAGCGGGCTGACCTCACACCAGATAGGACGGATGTCGGTGGTCTTACGACCGTCGAGACGGATGCCTTCGTCGAGGATGCAGCGGCGCATGGCGTCGCGCTCCACGTCGTGGTAGTAGCGGTCCATCATGGC
>CAJOQT010000077.1 GCA_905236875.1 uncultured Prevotella sp.
AGAGTTCTCCTGTGCCAGTGCAGCCTGCAGGTTAGCCTGTGCAGCCTCCAGTTCCAGCTGCGCATTACGCTGGTCGATGACGAAGAGTACCTGACCCTTCTTCACCTGCTGACCCTCGGTCACGCATATCTTTGTCAACTGACCACTGACCTGTGGCGTTACCGTTACGTCGTTCTGACCTTTCATCCTGGCACTGAACTTATAGGGGAGTTCAATGTCCGTTTTCTGAATTGTCATTGTTTCGAACGATGAGTTTGTCTCCTTGGGCATATCAATTCCGCACGCCGTCAGTCCAGCGACTGCCGTGCCAATCATTACTGCCCAGATTGAAAAATTTTTCTTTTTCATATTGATGTTTGTTTTGATAGTTATTGTCTTATTTTGTGGGGAGAACACTGTCGTTCTTTAGAACAACGCCACAAAGGTACAGTATTTTGATGAAAAATAGACGAAGAATTATCGTTTTTTTCTTTATTTCACCTGTTTATAATAAAAAAAAGTGGGAAATTCAAGCAAAATCATCCCAAATCTCGTACAGTTTACGAAGTAAAAAAGGAAGAATGCAGAGTAAACCTGCCAGCTTTGGTCATCAAACCTGCCATTCTGCAAATTCCAAACTATATTTGCTGGCGAGACTTCATCTCAAGATAGCGGTTGATAACATCTACGCTGAGGCTGTCAGGCGTAGTGAGCAGCGACAGGATGCCGTGCTGACGGAGTGTGGAGACGATGAGGCGCTGCTCGTATGCGAAGCGGTCGGCCATCACATGACGGTAGTAGGACTCTGTGTTAGAAGTCCGAAGGCTGTCCTTGATATACTCCTTCAGTTCCTCATCCTCGAAGAAGACGACGAGGAGTCGGTGACGGGAGTTGAGCTGCTGCAGGTAGGGCAGCTGTCGCTGCAGGCTGACCATACCCGTGAAGTTGGTGTAGAGGACGACGAGCGACCGTTTGCTGACATGTTTGTTGAAATGGGCGACGAGAGCGGAATAGTCTGTCTCGCCAAACTCCGTCTGCTGGGCATAAAGGGTTTCCTTGAGAGTCTGCAGATGGCCCGGACGACGCGAGGCCGGCACAAACGAGTCGAAGTCGCTGCTGAACGTGGCCAGACCGGCACGGTCTTCCTTATACATCGCAACGTAGGAGAGCACCAGCGACGCATTGATGCTGTAGTCGAGCAGCGTCATGCCGCGAAACGCCTGCTGCATGACACGCCCTTTGTCAATGACGTTGTATAACTGTTGGGAGCGCTCGTCCTGATAGACGTTGACCATGAGTTTCGAACGGCGTGCCGACGCCTTCCAGTTGATGGTGCGGAAGTCATCGCCTACCACATAGTCCTTGATCTGCTCGAAGTCTGTATGATGTCCCACACGGCGTATGCGCTTGATGCCCATCTCCGTCAGGTTGTTGGAGATGGCGAGCAACTCGTACTGATGCAGCATGAGGAACGAGGGATATACCTTCACATCCTGTGGCTCCCCGCAGGTGAAGCGACGCTGCAGCAATCCTAACGGTGAGGCGACAAATGCTCGTATCTGTCCGAAGCCATAGACACCACGGCGTGTGGGACGCAGCGAATACTTAATGGTAGTGGAGCCTTGCTTCTCCAGACGGGCACGGAAGCAGACATCGCGACGCTGAAAGATGAAGGGTATCTCGTCAATGACCTCAAGACTGATGGGGAAGCGGTAGTTGCTCTCCACACGGAGTCGTACCTCGTTGTCGTCACCATTGGAGAAGCGGTCGGCCATCGTACGGACAACAGACAGGCCCCTCTCCAGCTCCCCCGAGGGGGAGTGACTGCTGGCAACGGAGGCTCCAGCCCCCCGCTGGGGGGGGAGGTGGAAACCCCAGAGCAATATAGCATCGGCTATGACTGCCAGCACGAACAGCAACAGCAGAAGCCGTCCGACGATGAACAGCGGACTCCACAGGTAGCCGGCGGCAATCACCACGACCACAAGGGCAAAGACGATATAGAACCTTTTGTTTAAAAACATGTTTTTAAGGACAACGGACAACAGACAACGGACAACAGACAACGGACAACAGACAACGGACAACGGACTGTGGTCAGCGGTTTTCCGCTGACAAAGACTTCAGACGACTACTTCGGTACTTCCACTTTGTCAATGAGACGTTGTGTGACCTTCAGCGGGGTATGTCCCTCCATCTCTGCCTCGGCAGTAAGGATGAGACGGTGTTGCAGGATGCTGGGTGTCACAAACTTGATGTCTTCGGGTGTCACGAAGTCACGGCCGGAGAGCAGGGCAAAAGCCTTTGATGCCTGCAGCATGGCGACAGAAGCTCGGGGTGAAGCACCCAGAAACACTGCCTTCGACTGTCGTGTCTGCTGGACGATGGCTGCAATGTAACGCAGCAGTGACGGCTCGACATAGACCTTCGAGAGCATGGCTCGCAGCTGTAGCAGCTCGTCGTGGGTCATGACTGGCTCCACATCATCGAGACGGGTCAGCTTGGTGTTGGCATGATGACGCTCCAGTACTTGTATTTCTTCCTCCATGGAGGGATAGCCCATTGTAATCTTCATGAGGAAACGGTCAGTCTGCGCCTCAGGCAACTTGTACGTACCTTCCTGCTCTACAGGGTTCTGCGTAGCCAGGATGGTATATACATCACCCATGCGGTAGGTCGTTCCGTCAATGGTCACCTGGCGCTCTTCCATTACCTCGAAGAGGGCTGCCTGCGTCTTGGCTGGAGCACGGTTGATCTCATCGACCAGTACGATGTCGGCAAACACCGGACCGCGATGAAACTCAAACTCGCTGTTCTTCATGTTGAACACCGTAGTACCCAGCACGTCACTCGGCATGAGGTCGGGCGTGAACTGTACACGACTGAAGCGGGTGTCAATCAGTTTGGCGACGGTACGTGCCAGCAGTGTCTTGGCAACACCTGGCACACCCTCGATGAGCACATGGCCGTCGGCGAGGATGGCCGTCAGAATCAGGTCAACGGTAAGACGCTGGCCTACAATAACCTGGGAGATGCGGTCGCGTAACAGCTGTATCT
This sequence comes from uncultured Prevotella sp., assembly GCA_905236875.1. Taxonomy (GTDB): domain Bacteria; phylum Bacteroidota; class Bacteroidia; order Bacteroidales; family Bacteroidaceae; genus Prevotella. The sequence continues at coordinate 3,037 of CAJOQT010000077.1, forward strand.
TATCAGCAAACTGCGACAAGTCAGTACGCTGAGTATCTGGCTCCTCGGTATCTTGAACGGGAGTCATTGAGCCTTGAGCATCAGGCATCGGGCCTTGAGCATTTGGAATGGGTGGCAAATTCATTTCTTCCATAGCGATCATATTTTAACCTTTTAAATATCTTACTACTTAACTTCTTAAACCTACAATCTTCCGATAATTTCATTCATCCGGTCGATATAGTGTTTCATCTGCTTGATACTGATTTCCGTTTCGTCATCGTCGGCAACCAACTGACGCAGGCTGAGAATGAGGTTCCGAACCTCAGCCTCTTCCATTCCAGTCTGGTGGGCCAGTGTAGGCAGCGTCACGTCATCCTCTGTGGCATCCGTCACATCCAGATGGACATTACGCCGCACCTCTTCGGCAAAGTAGATAAACTTACGTGCCACGAGCGACCGTCGTTCGCGACTATGGTAATAGAGCGTGCCCACCAGACGGATAAACTCCAGCGAGCGGTTCTCCGGTTCCTTCTCGATGGGGATGACACGCTGACGGCGACGACCACCCAGGAAGAGGAACAGCAGTGCTCCTAACATCGTCAGATAGATGGCCCAGCGTAGTGGCGGCTGCGACAGGAAGTAACGCAGGGGCGACTGTTCAACAGTATCGAGTGCCGGACAATAGGCCTCTGTACGCACGACGGGTCGGTTCTTCATCAGCGACAACAGACGTAAGGAGAAACCCACATTGTCCTGATCGATTACACCATAGTTGGTGAAAAGCAACGGCACACAGACATAGGTGATATAACCATCGCCTATCGGGAAGGTGGCAGAGACATAGTCGCTTCGATAGGTTGCCTGTACATCGATGCTGCGGTTTATCTCCACCAGCGAATCATTGTCTTCCTCCTGGCTGACGGCACGTTCGGGGAAACGGAAGCGGCGTGTACAAATGGGACTAAATACCGAATACTTGCGAGGACTGAACCCCAGTGTATCGCTCTCCCAGAAGATATCAAAACGATCCTTGTTATACTTGATGTAGCTGTTCAGGTCGAATGTCTCTCCATAGCCCAGCATGATGATTCCCAGTGTGTCGCACAGGGAGTCGCATAACGTGTGGGAAACCAGCATGACATGTGAGCCACCGCTTGCCAGTCGGAAGACGCTCTCTATATCCACAACCGTCATTTCCAGCTCGTCAGCCACCACGAGGATACCGCGTCGGGTGACGGTGTCCTGTGCCAACTGATAAAGCGAGCTGTCAGTCACCCGGTAGCCTTCGGACATCGTTGTCTGCATCAGACTGTCGAATAGATAACAGCCGAAGGGCTGCTTGTCGGCATGACGGAAAGTGGGTTCCCAGACGAAGTTCTTGGGAAGCTGCAACTCTATGACGAACATCACCACCAGGAAGGTCAGGATGCCGATGACGAACCAACGGTTAAGCTTCATGCGTCACCTCCTTTCCCATTAAGTGACAAGTGGTAAGTGACAAGTATGCCGCTACCATATCTTCGTAAATCGCTGGCGTAGCCTCGAAATTACCATAGCGGATGCGGAGGAAATGCCGGGTCATGCGCAGGAAGTTGTCGTTGTCAAATTCGTAGGTGTATTGCGTCGGTGTCTTGTGCAGCTGCCAGTCAATGAGTCCGCTGTCGGTCAGCGACTTCAAGGTCTGCAGGTACTTCAGGCGCACCGCCTCACGATAGTCCTTACGTGCAAGTGCCTCGCTGATTGCTACATCGAAGTCGATGCCATATATCGTATCATCCTCGAGTTCGTAATCCAGACGTCCCTTCTTGTCCCTTCTGAAGATTCCCGGCTTGTACTTATAAATCAGCCAACCGCCCAAAACGAGCAGCGCCACACAGCCTAACACGATGAAGTACCACGACACGTCTTTCTCCAGGGCCGATTCTATCGCCTTACCGAAGAAGCCAAGAATCATCTCAATGATCCATTGCAGGATGTTCTGCTGAGGCTCTATCAGCTCGCGGTTGTAGTCGAACGCCGGATCCTGCTGCCACGCGGCAATGCGGGCAGTGTCACAGACAAGCGTATCGACGGGATAATTCATGCTGGCAATTGATGATTGACAATTAGAGGCTGTCGAAGTTACGGATATTATCACTGACCGTCATGCCGTCAACCTTCTCGGCTGCATGACCATAGAGGAAGGCAGCACCGATAAGCGGAACGGCAGACAGGACGAAGCCTGCAAAGCACTGGATAACAGCCGTCAGGTAATAGATGAAGCTATAGAACACGTTATCGACATACGAGCTGTTCAACCCGTCAAGCCCCATTCCGAACAGCATTTTGACGAACATCATAATGCCCCAGGGCAGCGATATGAACTGCTGCCCCATATAGATAATCATGCTCAGGATGGTCAGCACCCCCACTGCGACAAGCCAGATCTTGAAGCCCAGACGTACGCCACGCTTGATAGCCGGTATCAGGGTGGCATCGTCCTCGAACACATAGGCCGGCGTAATGAGCGACAGGGGAGGACCCAGCAGGACTGCCACAGCAAGCATGAAAAAGACAAACAGCATATAGACCGAAGCAAAGAGTGCCGGATTCTGATACATGACAAGTCCTATCACCGTACCAACGATGACCACAAGGACAAAAGCCACTGCGAAACCTATCAGTAACAGCACCAGTGTACGTTTCAGAGTGAACATGAAATGAGGCTTCAAGTCGCTCCAAGATACATCCGACAGGTTGCCTTCACCACGTTCATAGAGGCGCATCAGCCCATAGACAACGGCATACATCAGCAGGATGCCCAGCATGTAGAGCGCCATATAGGCCAACAGCGAGAGGCCTGCGTACAATAAAGACATAGGAGGATCAGAGGCGTTTGTCATGATACCGCCTATCAGGTCCATGTATCCCGACATGAAACCATTGAGGCTAAGTCCCTGAATCAGCGACAGGGGCAGCAGGAAATAAGTGAGGTACAGCAGCAGAGCCTTCCAGTTCTGTCGCAGAAAGTCCATCACCACCGTCAACCCCTGTCCGAAGTCGCGTACTGCATATAGTTTAATCTTTTCGTCGATTGGTTGCATTTCTTCTGTGATAAGGTAAATACATATAATAATATATAATGAATAGGACCGAGAAGCCGATGATGGTCAGTCGCGGCCACGTGCCCCACTCCGTATGGCGTGTGGCAAAGCCCTCGATGAAACCGGCGGTGATGAATATGGGCACCGTACCTACAATAATCTTCAGACCGCGCCGTGCCCCCATCATGAACGATGTCAGACGACCATAGGTACCGGGCATCAGCCAGCCGTTGCCCAAGGTGATTCCCGCTGCCCCCGACACGATAACCGCCCAGATCTCCAGTGTGCCGTGCAGCCAGACTGCCAGCATTGACTCGAAGCCAATCCCCTGCTGGAAGAAGAATGCCTGAAATGACCCCAGCATCACACCGTTCTGGAAGAGGAAGAAGCCTGTACCCAGACTTGTCAGCACGCCCATGACGAAGACCACAAACGATACTTTAACGTTGTTGAACGTGATACCCAGGAACATCATGGTCTCTCCGTCCATATTATATACTGCCATCGGCTCGCCATTGGCAATGTTACGCAACGTCATATCCACATACTCGTCGCCCAGGATGAGGCGGCAGAACGAGTCGTCGCCCAACTGCGATACAATACCAATGAGCGTACTGATAGCAAAGATGACAAACGAGGCAAGCAGTGTCCGACGGCTCTCGTACATGGTCTGCGGTATTTCCTGCGTCCAGAACGTCACCAGTCTCGACAGGCTCTCTCGCTTGTTTCGATAAATCATGTTGTGCAACGAAGAAGCCAGGTTGTTCAGGTAGAGCGTGATGCGCGAACGGGGATAGTGAGTCTGTGCAAAAGCCAGGTCGCTTGTCAGGTCGATATAGGCATCGGCCTGACGGTCGGGAGCGACGTTCATGGAGCTTTCGACAATGCCTTCCACCTCGCGCCACTTCTCGATGTTCTGCCTGATAAATGTGACTTCTTTCATTTTTTTCGCGTAATCGTTGGCAAAAGTAATAACTTTTTCTTACTTTTGCAAGCGAAATAGAAAATAATCACAACAAATGGCATCTTCCAGCATCCTTACAGGACAATACGTACATATCAGTCAGACGCCTGCCAGTGTCGGCGAGCGCATGTTGGCACAGCTCATTGACTGGATTATACAGGCTACTTACCTCCTGGGTTTGAGCTGGATTGTCACAAAACTCGACCTTTTGTCCTTCTCCAGTACTGCAGAGGGTGTCTTCATGATCGCCATCATCCTGCTGCCCACTCTCTTCTATGGCTTCCTGTGTGAACTGTTTGCCAACGGACAAACGGTGGGCAAGCACCTGCTGAAGATGCGAGTGGTCAAGACCGACGGTTCGCAACCCGGCATCGGAGCCTATCTGCTGCGCTGGATGCTCATGATCATCGACGGTCCCACGTTGAGCGGCCTTGGTGTCGTGGTAATGGTTATCAATAAGGACACACGACGCATCGGCGACCTGGCGGCAGGGACGATGGTCATCAAGCTGGGCAGCTACCGCAAGCTGCAGATCAGCCTCGACGAGTTTGCACCGTTCTCGCGTAACTACCGTCCGATATATCCTGCTGCGGAGAATCTCTCGTTAGAACAAGTCAACCTTATTGACAGGACACTACAATTCAAGGAGGGGGATCCGCGAATACACGACCTTGCCGAACAGGTCAAACGCACACTGTCCATTGACCATGTTCACGACAACGATGATACCTCGTTCCTCTGGCACGTCAAGCGTGACTACCAGTACTATGCCTTGGAGGAGATCTGATTGGACATGTTTTTTTGCCGGTTTTAAACAGGACTGAACAAAACCATAGCTTTTGTTGAATAAAACCATAGCTTTTGCTGAACAAAACCTTAGCTTTTGCTGAACAAAACCTTAGCTTTTGCTGAACAAAACCTTAGCTTTTGTTGAACAAAACCTTAGCTCTTGCTGAACAAAAGTATAACTTTTGCTGAACAAAACCAAAATGCCCCCGAAGTTCTTGTGACCTTCGGGGGCTGTCTAATTATTTTATACCAATAATTCCTGTTGCTTACAGATTGGGATTGATCTTGTTCCACTCTGCGATGGGAGGAACGATGTTGAGTGTTACCAGTTCGTCGCGCATCTTGCAGAGGTGCTCGTAGCTGGCATCAAGCTTGGCGTTCTCCTCGGCAGTGCCTTCGGGAACCTCGAAGGTAGCACCCTCCGGGCTGAGCTTTGTCTTCATGGCCATCATGATATGGTCATACTTGTCGGTCTTGACATAGGTACCGACGGGGAAGCGGAACGGCTCACCGCCCATGGCTGCACGAATCATCTCAACACTGAGATATGAGGGGCTCTGGAAGGAGCTGCGTCCACGTAGCTTGATGATGGCAGCACCACCCTTCGTTACGTCGGTCTTCATCTGCTCCCATTCCTCGACGGGGAACTCATCGGTACCGATGATATCGGTCAGCTTACGGCCCTTGACAACGACATGGCTGCCGAAAACGGCCATCTGCTCACCGTGTCCGCCGTATGTGGCACACCCTGTGATTTCGCTCTGCATGACACCGAATTTCTTGGCCAATGCAGACTGCAGACGTGTGGTGTCGAGACCTGCGAGTGTGGTAACCTGTCCGGGTTTCAATCCAGAATAGAGTAGTGTTACGAGACCTGTAAGGTCGGCGGGGTTGAAGATAATCACCACGTGCTTCACGTCAGGGCAGAATGTCTTGATGTTCTTACCCAGTTCCTCGGCTATCTTACAGTTTCCTGCCAGAAGATCCTCACGTGTCATTCCCTCCTTACGTGGAGCTCCACCGGAAGAGATGATGTACTTTGCATTCTTGAATGCCTCTTCTGCATCTGTTGTTGCGACGATGTTGACATCGTCAAAACCACTCTGTCGCATTTCTTCTGCTACACCTTCGGGTGAGAAGACATCGTAGAGACAGATGTTGTTTGTCAGGCCCATCATCAGGGCACTCTGTGCCATGTTTGATCCGATCATGCCAGCTGCGCCGACGATGGTCAGTTTGTCGTTAGTTAAAAATGCCATATAATATAATTTTTAATTATGAGTTATGAGTTCTAAGGAATTTAAGTTATGAGTTTGTCTATTTTGCCTGCAAAGGTACGAAAAAAGGGTAGAAGTTAAAAAGTTAAAAGGTTAAAAAGTTAAAAAGCTATCTATTATTGTTGTAGCTGTCTGACGGGGAATGTGAAGTAGGTGTCGGGGAATGGCTCGTCTTTCAGCGTGAAGTGCCACCACTCGCTGTCGAGTGCCTTGAATCCATGGCGGAGCATTGCCTGGCGTAGAATCATCCGGTTCTTGAACTGTTCGGGGGTGATAATTCTCTGGGAAATGGGGTGATCTCCTAAACCACCTGTATATTCGCCAGTTTCTGGATTTCCGCAGAAGTCGGGATGGCTCTCTATGCCGAACCAGTCGAAGGTGCCGCCCATGTCGAGTTCTTTCTCGGTGGTCATATCGAAGAGTGTAAGATCGACGGTGCTGCCCCGTGTGTGTCCGCTTTTCTCGTAGATATACTCCTGTTCGAAGAGGACGCTTTTGTCGAGGTCGGGGTAGAAATAGCGTTTCATGAGTGTGTCGGGGATGTCTGCCGCCCAGCGCACGAAATGGTCAACGGCTTTTTGTGGACGGTATGCGTCATAGATTTTCAGGCGGTAGCCCATTGCCTTCACGTCGTCGCTGACGGCGCGGAGACTGTCTGCTGCCTGTCGGGTGAGCAGTGCCGTCGGTTCTTCGTAGCCGTCAATGCGCGTTCCCACGAAGTTATATGTTCCGTAGTAGCGTATCTCCAAAATAGCATCGGGCACGGCATCGGTGAGTGTGACGAACTGGCTGCTGTCGTCTGTAGGGTTCACTACTGCGTCATCACTTCCTTTCAGACAGCTGATGGCAACCACGATACCGCAGACGACCACAAGCGCTGCAGCAAGTATCCATAACTTTTTATTCAATGTACAATTCATAATTCACGATGCAAGAATTTATTATTATCTTTACTTAAGTTTCGCATTTGCTCCGCTCGGCTTTGCCGCTTTGCTTGCAAAGAACTTGTGGAGTTAAAGGGAGTTAAGGGGAGTTA
>CAJOQT010000078.1 GCA_905236875.1 uncultured Prevotella sp.
TAACTCCCCTTAACTCCCTTTAACTCCACAAGTTCTTTGCAAGCAAAGCGGCAAAGCCGAGCGGAGCAAATGCGAAACTTAAGTAAAAGAAAAATTTTCTGACGCAAAGCGTCTTTAATTATATGTGACACATGCCCATGAGAGAACAGGCCATCTTGTGATTTTTTAGGGGACCGTATGCACAGCGGAACCCCAATGTCCTCATAACCTGTTGCATGTTGTATTACATGTTGTATCTTACGACATTAGCAGAAAAATGGCAGAAAAGTTTGTGTCTTTGCCATTAATTGTTTATCTTTGCAGAATAATGTGTCATGGTTTATGAAGAAGACAGAACGATATGAGAGGGCGTTGGCGTACTTCCGTGAGCAGATGCCGGAGGTGCAGACGGAGCTGGAGTTTGGCAGTGTGTTTCAGCTGCTGGTGGCCGTCATACTGAGTGCGCAGTGTACGGACAAGCGTATCAACCAGGTGACTCCTGAGTTGTTCAGGCGTTTTCCTGATGCCAGGTCGATGGCGGCTGTCGAGCCTGAAGATGTGCTGGAATATATCAGCAGCGTGTCTTATCCGAACTCGAAGGCTGAGCATCTGGTCAGGATGTCGCGCATGCTGGTAGAGCGCTTCGATGGTGAGGTGCCAGAGGACATGAATGCGCTGCTTGACTTGCCGGGTGTGGGTCGCAAAACGGCCAATGTGGTACAGAGTGTTGCTTTCGGGAAATCGACGATGGCTGTCGATACGCATGTGTTCCGTGTCAGTCATCGTCTGGGTCTTGTCTCGGAGAAGGAGAATACGCCCTATAAGGTGGAGCAGGTGCTCATAAAATATGTGCCCGAGGAAGATATTCCACGGGCACATCACTGGCTCTTGTTACACGGCCGTTATGTCTGTACGTCTCGCCGTCCACACTGTGAAAAGTGCGGTCTCACGGCTATCTGTGTCTATTTTCGTGATTCCATTTCTTCCACATGTCGCGATGGAAGCGGTCTTCGGCCTTGATGACCTCGAAGACTTTACTGGCTGGCAGTACGGCCATGAATTTCTCGTGATAGGTCTGCTGTAGCTTCTTCAGCTCCAGGTCCATCTGGTCGTTCTTCTTGATAGCTTCCCTGTAGCCTGCCTCGTCGGTCGGCGTGTTCTTCCTCAACTGTCGCTGTCGTTCGTAGATGGCTCGCTGCTTCTGGTGCATCTCGCCGAAAATGGGGAGGAAGCGTGCGGCTTCCTGTTGTGTCAGTTTGGCTTCCTGTACGATGTACTGCTCCAGTTCTGCCTGAAACTTCTCGGGCGAGAACTTTCTTGGTCCTTGCTGTGCTGCTGCCGTGAATACCATCATCAGGAGGCAGAGGAGTGTGAGGGATGTTCTTTTCATTGTTGTTTTAAGTTATTCTGACAGACAAGCGTAGATGTCGGCATTGTCGAGCATGACGTAGTCCGCTGCCTCATCCATGTATTCCTCGTCGATGGTGTTGACCGTCGTGTTGGCTGTTGTTGCCACAGGAGTCTGTTCGGGTGTTTCCTGCTGCTGGTTGAGGTAGAGGGTTACGCTGAAGATGGCAACACAAAGGCATGCTGCTGCCAAGAGTACAGGACGCAGGATTCTGAGTCTTGATTTCTTGGGCGTGCTGATGGCCTGCTGTTCAGGACGTTCCGAGACGACCTGCAATTCCGGGCATGCTGCTTCGTCGCGCAAATCCTGACGCTCCGGCAGCTTAGCCATCAGGTTCTCGGTGAAGCTGTCGAAGTAGCCTTCAGGAACGCGGAACGGGTTGTTCCTGCCCATCTTTTCTTGAATAATTGTCTCTTCGTTTGTCATTATTGTTAGTTTCTTTTGACTTTTAGACGCTTCTGCGTCCATAAGGTTTAATCGTTATGCAATAAATATTCAGATATTTTTTTTACTGCGATATGGTATGATGCCTTGAGTGCTCCCTCGGATGTGTTGAGTATGCGGCTGATCTCGCTGTACTTCAGATCGTCGTAGTAGCGAAGGTTGAAGACGGTGCGCTGGACGTCTGGCAGTCGTGCGATGGCTGCCTGTAGCTTGGCCTGTGCCTCGTCGCCGTCGAAATAGCGGTCGGCAGTCAGCATGTTGGCTATGCCTGTTTCTGTGTTGTCGGCACTGACGGCATCGATGTTCTTCTGACGGCGTACGAAGTCGAGGCTTTCGTTAATGACGATGCGATAGAGCCAGGTGGATAGCTTGGAGTCGGAGCGGAACGAGCCGATGTTGTTCCAGGCTTTGAGCATGGCGTTCTGCATGACGTCATCGGCATCGTCGTGATTGAGGACAATGCGTCGGACTTGCCAGTACAGCTGTTCGCTATACTGCCTGACAATCAACCCAAAGGCCTGTCGTTGCGTCTTTGGGTCACGGAGCATGCTCAACAGCTCTTGTTCAGAAGGGGTAGGGGTCATTTGATGGCAACCTTGCGGACTACTTTGCCAACTTTAACAATATAGCATCCCTTGGGGATGTTCAGTTCAACGCGCTGTGAGGGACTCTCGATCCTGATTTTCGTCACCTGCTTGCCGGTCAGCGACACGACTTCGAGCGTCATACCCTGTGCGTTGTTTACGATCAGCGACGATTCCTGGACAACGATGGTCACTTCGCGTTCGTTGTCTATCTCTGTGGTCGGCTCATTGCTCATGGCAGCAAGGCTCACGGGAACGGTGAGCGTCAGAAGTGCTGCAAAAGCCACGGAGAGTATTCGTTTTGTCATAAGCTTCTCGTAATTATTTGGTGCAAAGATACGCAAATTGTCTGAAACCTCCAAACTTTTCCTCCGCTTTTTTCGGTTTTTGTGTAAAAAAAGTTGTTTTTACAGCTCGAAGACGGCATTTTCCTGTGCCAGAAAGGAGTTCTCGAATGTCGTTTTCGCTTCTTCCAGCAGTATGTCTTCGTTCTCGTAACGTGAGGAGTAGTGTCCCAGAATGAGTTTTTTGGCGTTGACATCGCGTGCCGCCTGTGCTGCCTGCCGTGCTGTCGAGTGGTTGTATTTCGCAGCCATCAGTGCGTTGTCTTCGCCGTAGGTGCTCTCGTGGTAGAGCAGCGTGACGTCCCTGATATACTTGTTGAGGTCGCTCATGTAGCGTGTGTCGCTGCAATAGGCATAGCTGCGCGGCGGTTCTGTAGGCATGACGAGGTGGCTGTTGGGTACCAGTCGTCCGTCCTCTGTCGTCCAGTCGGCTCCAGCCTTGATGTTGCCAATCTGTGAAGTCGGTATGTGATAGAAGTCTATCATGTCCTTCCTGATGTGCGGCAGTGTGGGTTTTTCTTCGAAGAGGAATCCGCAGCAGGGCACGCGATGCTGCAGGGGAATGGTTGAAACGCTGATGCTGTGGTCTTCGAAGATGACGGTCTGTTGTCTGGTGTCGATGGGATGGAACCTGACATCGTAACTCAGGTGGTCGCAGAACATCTGCAGCTGTGCGTCCAGCATGGGCTCCATCTCGGCCGGTGCGAAGATGTTGAGTGCGGCTGTGCGTCCGCAGAGTCCGAAGGTGCTGATCATGCCGATGAGTCCCAGGCAGTGGTCACCATGCAGATGGGAGATAAATACGTGTCCTAACTTCGTGAACCGGATGTGGGATCGCCTGAGCTGCATCTGTGTGCCCTCTCCGCAGTCTATCATATATACTTTGCCGCGCACTTCCACGATTTGTGACGAGGGGTTATGCCTCAGTGTAGGAAGTGCGCTGCCGCAGCCTAATATGTGGACTCTGAATGGTTCCAAGGGCTTTTCCGGTAGGAGGGTTACATGACGAAGTCCTCGTCAAACGACGACTCTTCCAGTTTGATGTCGGTGCCGTAGCCCTCGTGTGGCTTCTGGCGTGAATACTCGTAGGAGTCCTCGTCGTTGCTGAAAGTCAGTGAGTCTTCCGTCAACTTGACGATGTTGTAGTAATTGGTCTCCTCTTCCTGTCCGCCACCGTCGCGTATGGAGACTATTTCTATCTGTCCGTCAACAATCTTCCAGGTGCGGTAGGTGATGGCGCTTTGGTCGATGCCTTCCACGATACCGCCTTCCTTGATGCTGATGCCGATTTCCGAGCTGCCGTCAATGGGGTCGGGCATGACCCAGTCGCCCAGTAGCATGTTCTGGTTGATGACGCTTTCCGCAATGGTCATCTGCTCGTTGGTCTGCAGTATCATGCGGTCGCCTTCGATGATCTTACCCATGAATCTCTGCTCCTCGCGTGCCTTTGCAATGTTGATGGTCAGTGTGTCACCATTGTCGATGATGAGTTTCAGCGTGTCGCCGCTTGAGGTGCTGGCCACAATGCCATAGACAGTGAGTAGTACTGCCTGCGGTATGTCGGTTGAGTCACGTAGGTCGTCGTTGTCTGGTCTCTCTGTCTTCTTGCCGCAGCTCATGACGATGGCGGCTGCCAGTGCTGCGATGCCGAGATATAATACTTTTCTCATATCCTATATATATAAATATGTGTAACTTCTTTCTTCCTTGTTCCCTGTTTCTATGCCTCCTCTTGTTTGGCCTCGTTCCACAACGCGTCCATCTCTTCGAGCGACATTTCGGTGAGGGGCTTCCCTGCACGGATGCTGTGCTGTTCGATGTAGTTGAAGCGGCTGATGAACTTCTGATTGGTCATCTCGAGGGCATTGTCAGGGTTGAGCTTGTAGAGCCTTGCTGCATTGATGACAGCGAAGAGAAAGTCACCCAGTTCCTGGGTCGAGCGTTCCTTGTCTTCGCGCTTTAGTTCTGCCTCCAGCTCGTCGATTTCCTCGCGAACCTTCTTCCATACGTCCTGCCGGTCCTCCCAGTCGAAGCCTACGTTGCTTGCCTTGTCCTGTATGCGGTAGGCCTTGATGAGCGAGGGTAGGGCAGCGGGCACTCCCGACAATACGGTCTTGTTGCCGTCTTTCTCCTTCAGCTTGATCTGTTCCCAGTTCTCCAATACCTCCTTGACGTTGTTGACAACGGTTTCGCCATAGACGTGCGGGTGACGGAATATCAGCTTGTCGCAGATCTTGTTGCAGACATCGGCTATATCAAACTGTTCCTTTTCTTCGCCTATTTTCCCGTAGAAGACGACGTGCAGCAGTACGTCGCCCAGTTCCTTGCAGATTTCCTGCTGGTCGTCGCGTATCAGTGCGTCACACAGCTCATAGGTCTCTTCAATGGTGTTCGGCCGCAGGCTCTCATTGGTCTGCTTGCGGTCCCACGGACAGTCCTTGCGCAAACGGTCCATCACGTCGAGCAGCCTTCCGAAGGCTTCCATCTTTTCTTCTCTGGTATGCATGGTCCTGAGGATTAAGCCTGACGCATGGTCAGAAATAAGTGGGGATGGGGTTGAACCTGAACTCATTCAGCGTGAGGTACCGCACGTCGTAGCGGCCATTGGTTTCCTTGGTGTAGATACGCCGCATCTTCAGGTATTTCTTTTCTGCCTCTGACTGCGAAAGTGCGTACATGACGATACACACCCTATTGGCCTGCATGTTGGCCGAAAAGTAGTCCTGCAGCTGTTGGGCGTAGATGTTTCGGTTTTGCAGGAAGTGCGTCTTCGGGTCTATCTTCGCACTATCGACAACCTGTATGTCGGTGAAGTAGATCAGCGAGTCGGTGAACGATGCCGAGAATCCGAACATATAGACCTTGCCGTCGGGCTTCTTCTTGGCTTGCGCATCGGTGATGCTGACCAGTGTGAATGCGCACAGGGCGCATATTACCATGAGGTATTTAATGATTTTCATTCTCCTAAATATGTTTTGAGCATTTTGTTCTTAGTGTTTCCACGTAGCCGTCGGATGGCTTTCTCCTTAATCTGGCGTACGCGTTCGCGAGTCAGTCCGTACTTGGTGCCAATCTCCTCGAGCGTCATTTCCGGCTGGTCGATGCCGAAGAAGGCTGTGATAATGTTTCGCTCGCGTTCGTTGAGCATCTTGAGTGCCGTCTTGATCTCGGCACGAAGCGACTCCATAACCAGCGCACGGTCGGCCATTGGCGAGTTGTCGTTCACCATCACGTCGAGCAGGGAGTTGTCCTCTCCATCCACGAAGGGTGCATCGACCGACACGTGCCGGCCATTGGCTTTCAATGCCTCGTCTATCTTGTCTTCAGGAATGTCTGTGCGCTCCGATAGCTCTACGGCATTGGGACGGCGTTCATTCTCCTGTTCAAACTGGTTGAGCACCCGTGTTATCTTGTTGACCGATCCTACCTGGTTCAGTGGCAGGCGTACGATGCGGCTTTGTTCGGCAATGGCCTGCAGGATGCTCTGGCGAATCCACCATACGGCATACGAGATGAACTTGAAACCGCGTGTCTCATCAAACTTCTCGGCAGCTTTGATCAGACCCACGTTCCCCTCGTTGATCAGATCGGCCAGCGAGAGGCCTTGGTTCTGATACTGCTTGGCGACAGAGACAACAAACCTGAGGTTAGCCTTCGTCAGACGGTCGAGTGCCTTGTGGTCACCTTTCCGGATGCGCTGGGCAAGCTCAACTTCTTCGTCGATGGAGAGCAGTTCCTCCTTGCCGATTTCCTGGAGATACTTGTCCAGGGAAGCACTTTCGCGGTTGGTGATTGACTTGGTTATTTTCAGCTGTCTCATGTCGTTTTTGGGTTTTAGTTTTTAAAGCGAATGCAAAAATAAGGCATTTTTCGGTAACAACCAAAAAAAATGCCTTATTCTTTCAATTTTTCTTGCTTTTACTTATCTTACTCTTCCAGCGAGATAGCATAGTAGGCTTTCTTTCCTGTGGGATAGATTCCCTGAATATAGAGCACGGGCTCGTTACCTGTCGATGCCTTGTGTACTGCCTTCTGCAGATCTTCGATGCTCTTGATGCTCTCGTCGTTGACACGCTGAATGATGAATCCCTTGTTCACGCCGGCATTCTTCAGCTTGCCGTTATCCACCTTGATGACTTCCAGTCCGTACGAGATGTGAAGCTCCTGCTTCTGCTTATCGGTTATCTCGCGGAAGTTACCGCCTAAGATGTCGATGTCGCGGGTCTGCACCACGCGGGTGTTGCCCTGTTCGTTCTTCAGTGTCACGGTCTCCTGCTTCTTCTTCTTGTTATGCAGGTAGGTGATGGTCATCTTGTCGCCAGGACGTTTCTTTGCTACGATTTCCTGCAGTTCGGCAAACTTCGTCACCTTCTGGCCGTCGGCACCGATGATGACGTCGCCCGGCTCGATGCCTGCTGCGTCGGCTGCACCGCCTTCGACGACCTTGCCCACATAGATACCTTCCATCGTACCCAGATCGACATCCTCGCCGCGGGCCTTCATCTTATCAACGTAGTCCTTGACGTCCTGACCCTGAATGCCGATAAAGGCACGCTGTACTGTACCGTACTGTTTCAGGTCGGCCACTACCTTATTCATAATCGTCGTCGGTATGGCAAAGCCGTAGCCGCTGTACGAACCTGTCTGCGAGTACAGCATGGCATTAATGCCCACCAGCTCTCCGCGTGTGTTGACCAGCGCACCTCCGGAGTTACCGGCATTGATGGCGGCATCCGTCTGGATGAAGCTCTCGACACCGTTCACGCCGAAGCGACGGGCCTTGGCGCTGACGATACCTGCCGTCACCGTATTGTTCAGACCCAGCGGGTTACCTACAGCCAGTACCCACTCACCAATCTTCAGATCCTCACTGTTGGCAATGGTGATGGCGGGCAGACGCTTGGCATCAATCTTGATGAGTGCCAGGTCGGTTGTCTCGTCCGTACCGATAATACGTGCCGAGAACTCGCGGTTATCGTTCAGCGTCACTGTCAGCTCGTCGGCTCCTGCCACTACGTGGTTGTTGGTGACGATGTAACCGTCAGTCGAGATGATGACACCCGAACCCGTAGCCTCACGTCTCGGAGTCTGGATGCGACGCTGCTGCGTTCCGTTGTTACCCTGGCCGCGTCCGAAGAAGCCGCCGAACGGATCGTTGAAGAAGTCCTCGAACGGATCGCTCTGCACCTCAACCGTCTGGATGCGGCTGTTCTGTAAATATTTAATATGTACCACCGAAGGCAGAGCCTTCTCTGCTGCATAGGTCAGGTCAACGG
This sequence comes from uncultured Prevotella sp., assembly GCA_905236875.1. GTDB lineage: Bacteria > Bacteroidota > Bacteroidia > Bacteroidales > Bacteroidaceae > Prevotella. The sequence goes on from CAJOQT010000078.1 coordinate 8,036, forward strand.
GCTGACCAGCAGGAGTGGAGAGGATTCCCTGTCCTGTCGTGCAACCTCTGCTGAAGGCTGCAACCGAGAATGCCAGTGCCAGAACGCACAAGGCAGGAGTGAGATAGTTTAATACCTTTTTCATAATCTTTATCCTTTAGTGTTTTTGTTTGATAGAATTAACTCTTCTTTGACGCAATTTCTTTTCGTTTGTTTAATGGAGCGGTTGCATGAATTGTCATCCCTCCTTGTGGAAATTGGGTGCAAATATAGACGCAAAATATGTTAATCTGCCATTTTGACACGCAGATTTGTCTTGATTTAACATTTCAAAGCCCCAGCTTAACGGCTGTTTACAGGTGAGCAGGTAATTGTTGACTATAATGGAATCCACATCCAGAATAGGGAACCTTTGTCCTTTCCTTCCGAAATGACACCGATGTCTCCATGACAGGCGTCGGCGAATCCCTTACAGATGGCCAGACCGAGACCTGTTCCCTGAATGAAGTCGTTGACCTTGAAGAAACGGTCGAAAATCTTGTCTTGGGCTTCCTTGGCTATTCCGTCGCCTGTATCCTCACAATAGACGTATAGTCCGTTCGCCTGACCGTTTGGGGAATTGGTTGTCTGGCTGTTTGGAGAGGGCTGTAAGCGATAGCCCATCCTGATATGTCCCTGATGGGTATATTTGATGGCATTGGTGACGAAGTTGATGATGACCTCTGACATGCGGTCGGCATCAATCTTAATGCGAAGGGTATTGTAGGGATTGTCCTTGAAGAATTCCACGCCAGGTTCTTTCAGTCTGGGACGCAGCGATTCGTACAACTCGTTGAATGTCTTGGCGAAGTCAACTTCGACGGGCTCGATGCTCACATGGCCAGTTTCAAGCGATGATGCCGTCAGGATGTCGTTCATCAGGCGCAACAGCATGTCACTGTTGTTCTTGATAATCTGCATGACCTCCTTTTTCTCCTCTGACGAGGTCAGCGAGGCCAACACTTCCGAGAAACCCACGATGGCATTGATAGGTGTACGTATCTCGTGGGTCATGTTGGCCAGGAAGAGTGCCTTCTGCTGTCCTGACTCCCTGGCGCGTTGTTCCTCCCTGCGAAGCAGGTCTTGCTTGCGCATCAGGTCGTTGATGTTTCGCCATACGCCGAATGCTCCCAGCATCTGTCCGTTTTCATCGAACTCCGGAATGCAGTTGATCTGGACCCATTGTGGTTCGGTGGTACTCCGGGTTACCTTCGGATACATCTGTCCGACATACATCTTAGGCTTATTCAGGCCCTCGGCCGGGTTTGACAAGGCCTTGACAAATTCATCTTCCTGACTAACGAAGAGTTCCTGTATATGCTTCAGGTTGAAGGACCGTACTACGGTGTTCAATCCACTATAGAATTCCAGGATGTCGCGGTTGATGCTGATACGCCAGGTCTGCATCTTCGAGGCCTCCATCATATAACGCAGCTCGGCCTCATAGTTCTTGATGGCCTCGTTGAGCTGCTGCATTTTGATGTCGTTTTTCTTGACGTTAAGGTACATCTCGCGTTCTTCCGTCACATCATGAGCCGACACAGCGATATACATCAGTTTCCTGAATTCATCGTATATGGGATGTACGCTGATTTCCAGATAGACGTGCATGTTCTTTTCGGGTACGACGCTGAGCGAGCATGCCCAGTACTCTTCGGGATGGTCCCGGCTAAGCACTTCGTTGAATGGAGCTACGTCGAAGAGGTTCACGCTGGAGAAGAATCCGTCTGACTCTTCACTGTCAAAGTTACAGATTTGGCGCATGATCCGGTTTGCATCCAGCAGCCAGCCTTCGGGGGAATAGAAGGAGAGGCCGATGATGGAGTTTTCGAAAATGGTCTTGTATCTCTCCGACAGCTGCTCGACCTCCTTTTCCTTTTGTATTGTATCGGTTTCGTCGGTCAATGTGGCGATGAGGTTGACAGGTTTTCCGTCCGCATATTCGGCGATAGCGTGAGTATGCATGTTGTGCCAGTCAGGGTCACCCGTTCCGGTATGGTTGAAGTTCCAGCGGAACCGACATTCCGCTTCCATGTCGGTTCCGTCTTTCAGACGTTCTATGAATGTGCAGAACGATTCAAGGTCATCGGGGTGAATGTAGGAATAGTATACCTCTATGCCTACGTTGTTGCCGAACATGGACTTTCCGTGCAGGTCATATACACGATTCTGCTGCAGATCAAAACACATTACGTGGATGCCACTGATGTCGAGGGCCATCAACATGGCTTGCTGTTCGTCAAACAACTTCTCAAGAATGGCTTTCTGTTGATTGTTGGCCGTATCTTCTGATATTGTATGGTTCATCTTCATTTGTAGGTTAAACGGTCACTTCCTGTTCTTTTCAGCACAGAGGCGGAGCAAGGTATGGAAACCCATACACTGGTACCCTTCCCATAGTCTGACTGGATGTCGATGGTGCCCCCCATCTGCTGTGCCAGCAATTGTACTATCGGCAGGTCGAGCCCGGATCCGATAATCTTACCTCTTGTATTGCGTGAGAAGTGCTCAAAGGCGTGAGACATCTCTTCTTCGGTGAAGCCTGTTCCTGTATCTTCAATACGGATGGTCAGCTCGCCGCGATGATACTCGTAGCTGGCAGTGATGGAGCCACGAGTGGTCGATAGGCAGGCAAGGGAACACAATCGCTGGATAATCATCGACACATGTTTAATGTCGATGTCAACCACCAGGCTGTCGTATGACTGGTTGATAACGGACTGCACGTCTGGTTTGATACTGATCATTCCCGTCTGGCAATATCCCTCAAAGGTCAGGGCAAAATCGACAGGTTCCTTCTTATATTCTTCCATATTGGCATCCAGACGCGAGATATAGAGGATGTCGTTAATCAACAGCAGCAGATTGTCGGTACTCTGCTTGATCTGATCCACGAAGAAGGACTCGTCGTCCTTGTCATGCTCACCGGTAAACAATTCTGCAAAGCCAATGATGTTTTTCAGCGGGGTACGTATCTCGTAGCTCATATTGGTCAGGAAGGCCTGTTTCAGCAGTTCCGTCTCCTGGGCTTTCTTGGTCTCTACCGCTAACCGCTGTTCTGTCTCCACCGTGTCGGTAATGTCCCGATACATGCCGAAATAGTGATCTACATGACCTTCCTCATCAAGCATTGGCACCATATTGAACAGCAGCCATATCTGTCGGCCTTGCTTATCACGTATTTCAGTTTCTATGGTCTGCGAGAGTCCTCTCTTGGTCAGGTGGTCCATTTTGTTCAGCGAACAGTTCACCGTGCGGCGGAAAGGCGGTGTGGCCAGTCGGATGCAGCGCAGTTGGGACAAGCGCAGCTTTTGATGGGTCTTGCTGTTGATGATTTCGAAGGTATAGGAATGAGGGTAATAGTTTACCAGCTGGACATTGCTGACGCTCAGGGCGTAGTCGATGTTGGCGATATACTGTCTGATGCTTTCCGTTCCTCGCTGCAGCTTCCGTACACTGTCCTGCTGGCGGTGGAACGAGTTCACCATCTCCGATATGTCGCGCCCGGCCATATAGATGCCTTCCAGCTCGTCCCTTTCGTTACGGATGGTATTGATGGTCGATTCATAATACATCTTGCCCTTCAACTTGAACTCTTCCAGACGGTATCTGGTTTTGTCGAACTGCTCGAAGTTGACGATACAGCAGGTATGCGTATCCTTCAGCTTCTCTACTGGTATCTGGTTGTAGAAGGGGTTGTTCTTCAAAAGGAAACGGCCGTCGAGTACCTGTTCGCGGCTTTTTACGTTGAAGGCCTTGAGAGCCTGTTCGTTGATGTCGGTCAACACTCCGTTGTTGTCGTAGTACATCATGTCGAGCAGCGAAGAATTGAAGATGGTCTGATAGCGTATGAGCAGCTGTCGGATTCTCTCCTTTCTCCGATACTCTTCAGTTACGTCATGCTGGATTCCCATCAGTGAGGCGGGGAGCCCATGATCGTCGCGACTGACCACTGAGATGGAGGTCTCATAGTGGAGGCAGTCGGACTCTTTTTCAGTCCGACTGCGTAAGTATATTTTGCCGGAATCCTTCTTGCCGTCACAAATATCGAAGATGATGCTGCGTACTTTCTCAACATCATCACGATGAAACAGCTGCGAGAATTCGGCGGGGTTGTATTTCTGTTCATACTCGCCAGCTTCCGACAGGTAGCAGTAATGGCGGGTGGCTGGGTAATAAAACCACAGACGCAACCTGCCAGTCTTCAGTATCAGGGCCAGGCGGGCTTTCTGGTTCTTGCTGTTCATCAAGGGACTTCCGAATCTTTAATCTAATGTTTAATCTTTAATGCTTAATGTTTAATGTCATTCAAGTCCTTTGCTGCTCATCAGCAAATCGACGAGTGGCTTGTCCTTGAAGTCATGTTTCTGCTGGTCCCAGAAACCGAAGTCGGCATCGTAGCACCATGTAGTCCAGGCGATATTAAACTCATCGAACACGGTGAGCATGTCCTTTGTCCAGCGGTATGCCAGTTCGCGGTCAACGGGTTCATAGACACCCCATTCTCCGCAGAACAGCTGGAGGTCATACTTCTTGGCTGCTTCGATGGCATCCTTGAAGTCCTCGCGGATCTTGTTGATGTCCCATACCTGTGTGGTGAAATTGTTCTCGTCGATGACCTTCTTCACGGAGTCGGGAGCTGCCTCGTAGTCTTCCTTCGACACGAGCACGCCAGGATAGTTGACCTTGCCGGTATATTTGCCTATAGGCGTCCACCATGCTCCGTAGTGGGTGAGTATCATCGGGTTGTAGTAGTGGAACGACAGCACGATGTTCTTGTCGCCTTCGGGTACTTTCAGGTATTTGATGGTCTGGTAGCCTTGCCACAGGTTGGAGCCGATGACCAGCGTGCGCTGCGGCTCACGTTCGCGCAGTGCCTTGTGTACCTTGGCCACCAGCTGGTTCCACTGCTCATGGTCTTCGGCCACGGGTTCGTTCATGAACTCGTAGGCTACGGAGTCGTTGCTGTAGCCCTTCAGCGCGTCCGACAGCTGATACCATAGGTTGATAAGGTCCTGTTGTGATTTCTCTGAGGTAAAGAGTGTGTTGGCTGCCTGGTCTTCCTCATTCACGGCGTTGAAGTAGTGGGAACGGATGATGTGCAGATCAACGATAGCACGCAGGTGGTGCTTGCGGCACTGGTCGAGGGCGAAGGTCAGCAGGTCCCAGGCTTCGGGCAGCTTGTTGCCTTCTTCATCCCAGAACTGTACCTCGTCAATGGGGATGCGCACGAAGTCGAAGCCCAGTGAATCCAGACGGGCGAAGTCATCCTCCTGGATGTGCAGGCGACGAGCCTCACCCCGGTCCTCATTGTTCTGTGACAGCCAGTGGCTGAGGTTGGTGCCGCGCTTGATGCGGAAGTTATTCACGTTGTCTGTTTGCTCTGTCTTGGTATTGCATGCAGCCAATACCAGCATCGCTGTGGCGAGGATTGCCAGCGAATAAAATACCTTTTTCATTGTCTTTTTAGTTTTGATTGTTTTATTGTTTTCGTAATGATTTGTAAAATCTGCCACAAATGTAGTCATTTATTTTGAAATAACGGCAAAAAACTTCCTTTTTTTTCGATAACTATATACAATCTGGCATCTTTGTAAGGTTCCTTAAAAAGTTTCAAAGCACAGCAACGCGTTGCGCAATACTTTTGTCTGTGTTGCGTTAATAATGATATTGGAATATAGTATTTTTGTAGTGATTTTCAAAACGGCGTATGAAGAAGAATGTCTCACAACGTGATATTGCCAGAATGTTAGGGATTAATGTCTCTACGGTATCCAGAGCGTTGAAGGGAGTTCCTGGTGTCTGTACAGAGCTTCGCGAGAGGGTCCTGGCGCTGGCCGAAGAACACGGGTACCGTCCTAACCCCTTTGCCATGAGTCTTCGTTACGGATCTACACGTACGATTGGTATCGTGGTGCCAGACATCTCGTTCAACCATTATGCACATCTCGTGAAATGGATTGAGGCTGAAGCGAAGATGAGCGGGTACATGTGCATTGTGACGGATTCGGGTGACAAGTACGTCAATGAGGTGGAGTGTCTGGAGCAGCTTGTGAACATGCATGTGGAAGGCATTGCATTATGTCTCTCGCAGGAAACCACCGACTTCGTCCATTTGGAACGCTTGAAGGAAAGCAAGGTTCCTGTTGTGCTCTTTGACAGGGTCGCTGATGTAGATTGTCCCACTGCGAGTTTCAATGATGTGCAGGCAGCACGTCAAGCTACCTTGCATCTGATAGACGGTGGTGCGCGTCGTATTGCTTTTCTTGGAGGTCCCAACCGCATCAAGCAGGCTGTCGATCGGAAGCATGGCTATCTGGAGGCGTTGCGTGAACGACGGGTGCCTATCAGAAAGGAGCTGGTGAAGTGCGGTCATGTAAGTTTCAATTCCGGGCTGTCCGATACGTTGGAACTGCTTGGTCTGCCTGAACCGCCCGATGCTATCCTGACCGATCACGGACTGTTGTCGATAGCTGCATTCCAAGCCATTGTGAGCAAAGGTCTGCGCATCCCGCAGGACATTGCTATCACCGGTTTTATGAGCGACTGGGTGTCGGGTATGTCTTATCCGCGAATGACATTTCTGAAGCAGAACGTCAGGGAACTGGGACGCAAGACGTTTAAACTGCTGCTCGACCAGATAAACGGTGACGACACCGTCAGTCATGTGGTCGTCAATGCACGGCTGAGTGTCAGGGAAAGCACGATAAAGGACATTAAACATTAAAGATTAAACATTAAAGTTTAAAGAATATACATTATTAGAATATGAAGGACTTCAATTACTATGCACCGACAGAGGTGGTGTTCGGTGAACACTCGGAGGAGCAGGTGGCTCGTCTGGTTAAGAAATATGGCGGTACGAAGGTTTTGGTACATTACGGTGGACAGAGTGCCGTGCGTTCTGGTCTGCTTGACAAGGTGTGCGACCTGTTGCGCGAGGGTGGGGTGGATTTCGTCACACTGGGTGGCGTAGTTCCCAATCCCAGACTCTCGCTGGCCAAGCAGGGTATCGAACTGTGCCGTAAGGAAGGTGTCGATTTCATCCTCGCCGTAGGTGGTGGCAGCGTCATCGACTCCTCGAAATGTATTGCCTACGGTGTTTGCTTCGATGGTGATGTCTGGGACATCTACCTCGGTAAAGCCGAGCCGACCACCATGTTGCCCGTTGCCTCTGTGCTTACCATTCCTGCAGCAGGTAGTGAGATGAGCGAGGCAAGTGTCATCACCAATGAAGACGGTGACGTCAAGCTGGGCTATTCAAACGATATGTCGCGTCCCAAGTTCGCCATCATGAATCCCCGTCGTACCTTTACCCTGCCTCCCTACCAGACGGCAGCTGGCGTGACGGATATGATGATGCACACGATGGAACGTTACTTTTCGAAAGATGACGACATGGATCTGACCACTGATGTGGCAGAGGCTGTGTTGCGGAGGATGAAAACAGCCGTGTTTGATGTGCTGAAGAATCCCGAGGACTATCGCCAGAGAGCACAGATTATGTGGGGAGGAAGTATTGCCCATAACGGACTGACAGGCTGTGGCATTGCTGATGACTGGGCTACACATCAGCTGGAGCACGAACTCAGCGGCATGTTCGACGTGACGCATGGTGCGGGTCTCGCTGCTATTTGGCCGAGTTGGGCACGTTATGTGATGCATGAGAACCTGAGCCGTTTCGTACGCTTTGCCGTCAACGTGATGGATGTGCCCAACGACTTTACTGACCCCGAAGGCACAGCTCTCAAGGGTATCGAGGCGATGGAACGCTTCTATCATGCTATCGGCATGCCCATCAATATCAAGGAACTCATCGGTCGTGACATCACTGACGACGAGATCAGGGAAATGACACGTAAGTGCAGTCGTGATTATACTGCCACCTGCGGCTGTCTGAAGGTGCTTAAGGCTGAGGATATGGAGGCTATTTATCGTATGGCAAGATGAAAACATCACAAAAACTTCTATATATTAAAAAGATTGTTTTCTTTATGCTCTTGGGACTGTCGGCAATGGCCGTTCAGGCTCAAGGGCTGGTAACATTTAAAGACTAAACATTAAAGATTGATGGAAGAACAGGGCAAGACGATGCGTGTAGGCATCATCGGTACAGGATGGATAGCCGAGAAGGCTGCCATCACACTCAATGGGCTGAAAGACGTAGAGGCATACGCCGTAGGATCGAGAAGCCAGGAAACAGCAGACGCCTTTGCTGCCAAGTGGAACATTCCGAAGGCATATGGTTCGTACGCAGAGCTGATAGCTGATCCGAATGTTGATCTCATCTATGTCGGTACTCCGCATTCGCATCATTTTGACGTGACGAGGGAGGCATTGTTGGCCGACAAGCCCTGTCTGGTTGAGAAGGCATTTATGGCGAATGCGCGACAGGCAAAGGAAATCATTGACCTGGCACATGAGCGTAAGGTGTTCCTGGCCGAGGCTATATGGACACGCTACCAGCCAGTGGTCCAGACAATCCGCAAGTTGATTAGCAGCGGACGTATCGGTAAACCACGTCTCTTGACGGCTACCCTGGGCTACTCGATGGGCGACAAGCCACGTATCATGCGACCTGACCTCTGTGGTGGTGCTTTGCTCGACCTCGGAGTCTATGCCCTGAACTTTGCCAGGATGTTCTGTGTCACGGAGGATGCGGAAGGAGTCAAGAGCACAGAGATTGTCAGCATCAAGAGCCAGTGCGTGAAAAGCGCAACGGGTATGGACTTGACGAATGCCATCAGTCTGATGCTGGCTGATGGCATGCTTTGCAACCTGCAGTCGAGTGCTGCCTGTGTGGGCGACAACATCGGAGTAATTGCCGGTACGGAGGGTAACCTTATCATCGACAATATCAACAACCCACAGGCGGTTACGGTAAACGGTCCCGACCGTACTTATGTAGAGACCATTCGCGTCCCCAAGCAGATAACAGGCTATGAATACCAGTTCCTTGCCTGTCGGCAGGCACTCATTGACGGGTTGTTGGAGCCCCGGGAGATGCCTCATGAAGAAACTCTGTATATCATGCAGCTGATGGACGGTCTGCGCCTGGAGTGGGACGTCCGGTATCCGATGGATTAAATACATACCGTCATGAAGAAGTGGCTCCGATATCTACGCAGTTCCTTCTCCGCCCGGCTTAGCCTCTGGGTCACTTTTATTGTGACCGCCATTTACGTGGCTTCACTTTATCTCCTGTTCCAGTTCTCCCTGACTGTCAAGGATGACTCGCTTGAGAGTATCATGCATTCGCTCATCGAAGCCGACTACCAACGGCTTATCTGGGTTGCCAACCTGATAGTAGCGGCCGGACTGCTGATATTGTTATTGGTGTGTAGGCTTCTGATAGACCGGAATCTCAGACCATTGGATACACTTGCTGAAAATGTCAGGTATATTTCCGAACGTTCCACTCCAGGATCCATGACTCCCGAACAGCCTTTGAGAATACAGTATCAGGGCAGGAAGGACGAAATAGGCGGACTGCAAGTCAGTTTCCTCACTATGCAGCAGACGCTCGACGGATATATCAGTGAGATAAACCAGAAGACGAATACCCTGAAACTACGTCAGAAAGAACTGGAGTCGGCCTACGAACATGCTCAGGAATACCAGCACGTCAAGACCGCCTTCCTTAGGAATATTACTCAACAGCTTATTCCGCCAGTCAGTACTATTCATTCCCTCACTACTACCATCGCCAACAACTACCAGGAACTGTCGGAAGAGGAGATAGGTAGAATACGCTCGGAAATCCTGTTGCATACCAATGAGATTACGCTGTTGATAGACCAGATACTATCAGCGTCGCAACAGACAGAAGCAGACCAGTTAAACTCCCTTCAGCAGCAATGAAAAGACTACTGACATTTATCCAACGAAGATTGTCGTTGAGGCTGGGACTTTCTATCTTGCTGGTCGTAGCTGTCGTCTTCCTGGTATCTGCCACTTTCCTGTTCAGCATGACCAGAGGCTATGTCAAGCAGGCCTCTATTGTAAATGCCACGCAGATACTTGACAATACCGCTACCCGCATTATGAGTATTATGAAGGAGGTGGAAACGGCAACCGATAGTGCTGCATGGCAGGTGAGTCGGCAACTGACGCCTGAGGATATCATCAGTGAGACTCGTGATATACTGAAGAACAACCCCCACTTCCACAGCTGCTCTATTTCCATGGAGCCAGACTTCTTCAAAGAGTACGGCCGCTATTTCTCAATTTATTCTGTCAGGGAGGAAGACTCTATCCATACCGCACAATATGGCAGCGACCAGTTCTCGTATTTTGAAATGGACTGGTATCGGAAGCCCAAGACGCAGAACTGTGGTTGTTGGATTGACCCTTTCCTGAATGAGAACCCGAAGTCAGACTATACCCTTGAGATTATTACTTCGTATAGCCGGCCGTTATATGATCAGAGTGGACGGTTTGTGGGAGTCATCGCCATAGACCTGCTTCAGAAATGGCTCTCGCAGACGGTCACAGCTGTGGCACCTTATCCTCACTCTTCCAGCATAATGATCGGACGGGATGGCAGCTACTTTGTCCACCCCGATACATCCAAGCTGATACGTCAGACGATATTCTCTGATCCGGACCCGGAAGCCAGGGAAGATGTTATTCTTCTTGGAAAGGACATGATAGCTGGAAAGAGTGGTATGCAACATCTCGTCGTTGACGGGAATGATGCCTACGTGTTCTATCGGCCCATTGGCCACGAAGGTTGGAGTATGGCTATCGTCTGTCCCGAAAGTGACGTATTCGAAGGTTACAACCAATTGCTTCAAAAGGTTTGGATTGTCATCTGTGTCGGTCTGCTGGTGTTGTTGATCTTCTGTTATCAGACAATCCGCAGGGCGGTAATACCTCTGAGGATGCTGGAACGCCAGGCCCGTCATATTGCTTCCCAGTTCTCTCCGTCAGCCAGTCTGTCCCAGTCGTCCATCAACCTTCATTCGTCTTCTTCATGGGACAGGCTGGAAAGAACTACTACGCGTTCCGATACGATAGGACAATTGCAGAACAGCTTCTACGAGATGCAGCAGTCGCTGGCAAAATATGTGAATGATATCCAGCAGATGAACAAGGATATGGAACAGCGTAACCAGGAGCTGACCAAAGCCAATGAACTCGTCCTTGAGGCAAACAGGAAGAAGACGGAATTCGTACAGGATGTCATGCATCAGATACGTACTCCCCTTAACATTATCAGCGGTTTTACGCAAGTGCTTACAGACAACTATCACAGGCTTCCGGATGACGAGACGAAGCAGATTACCATGATGATGCAGGAAAATGCCACAAAGATCAGTCGTATTGCCACGATGCTCGTGTCGTCTTCTGAAGTAGGCAACCAAGACTTGCTCAAGAAGCGTGAAAGCATCAACTGCTACAGCCTCTGCCAGGAGGTGGCAGCAGAGTTCAGGCAAACCAATCCGAGACTTGTCAAATTCAAGATGGATATCCGTGTACCTGAAACGCTGACCATCTGTTCCAACAGGCAGAGTATCAGGGAAATCCTTACCGAACTGCTTGATAATGCCAACAAGTTCACACAGCAGGGAAGTATCACACTGGAGTGTTTCCAGTCATCACTCCACCCCTCTTCTTCGGAAAAGTCAGGAAACGTATCCTTTGCTGTCTGTGATACTGGTATAGGTGTTGCCGCTGCCGACCGTGAGCGTATCTTCATGCAGTTCACCAAGGTTAATTCCTTTACAGAGGGAATAGGACTGGGCCTCTCACTCAGCAAGAAGACAGCGCAGATGTTAGGAGGTGACCTCTTGCTTGATACCTCCTATCGTAATGGGACCCGTTTTGTCCTGACACTCAATACGTTCGATGATAATGAAAACTCTAAACAATAAATGTATGAAGATATTAATAATAGGTGGAACAGGCACTATCAGCAGTGCCATTACCAGACAGTTGGCAGCCGGCGGTCATGACTTGTGGCTGTTGAACAGAGGCACTCGCCGGGACGAGGTGCCCGATGGCGTCAGACAAGTGATTGCCGATATTAACGATGAAGCCAGCGTGCTCAGCAGTTTACCCACAGAGCCTTTCGATGCCGTCTGTGAGTTTATCGGTTTCGTACCGGAACAGGTAGAACGTGACATCCGACTCTTCAGAAACCGCACACGTCAGTATGTGTATATTTCTTCGGCATCTGCCTACAACAAGCCGGCTGCAAGCCACATTATCACAGAGGGAACGACGCTGGCAAATCCACATTGGGAATATTCGCGCAACAAGATTGCCTGTGAGGAACTCCTGATGTACGAGTATCGGGAGAATGGCTTTCCTGTCACCATCGTACGACCCAGTCATACCTATTGTGAACGGGCAGTACCAGTGAGCGTTCACGGACTGAAAGGCAGTTGGCAGGTCCTAAGGCGTATGCTGGAGGGGAAGCCTGTAGTGATACAGGGTGACGGGAGCTCGTTATGGACACTGACATGGAACGAGGACTTTGCACGTGGGTTTATCGGGCTCTTAGGCAATCCGAAGGCTATCGGCGAGGCATTCCAGATTATGAGTGACGAGTCACTGACATGGAATCAGGTCTATCAGTGTGTTGCCAACGCATTGGGTGTAACCCTAAAACCTTACTATGTCGCCTCCGAATTCCTTGCTGCCGTCGCTCCGAAAGAGTGGGACTTCGAGGGTAACCTGCTTGGCGACAAGAGTGTCACGGTAGTGTTTGATTGTATGAAGCTGAAGCGTGCGGTGCCCGGTTTCCAGGCAACGACCCGTTTCGATGAGGGCGTCCGTCGTTGTGTCGCTTATCTGATGGCGCATCCGGAACTACAGACGGAGGACCCGGAGTTTGATGCCTGGTGCGACCGTGTTATTGAAAGTCAAGAAAAAGCAAAACAACTAATAACAGGATAAAAATGAGACAACACATATTACTACTGACAATGCTTCTGGCGGGACTGTCTGTCTGTCATGCACAAGACCTGAAACTAAACGACCTCGAGTATTTCGAGCGTCAAGGTGTCAGCGTACTGGTATTCAGCAACAGCTTTAATGGTGGCTTCAACGACGAGAAGAACTCTGGCATTGAGATTATCCATCATGGCGTGCGTACTGTACAGGGCGGATCCGTCAGACTGAACAACACGCCAGAACAGTGGGACCTCGTCCCCAAGATGACAAGTCGCAAGGTAAATCCTGAAGATGGCAGCATTGAAGTAGCCATGCGTTACGACGACTACGACTTCGACAGCCGTGTGACGGTTACGGCAAAAGGGAAGGCCGTCGAGATAGCAGTCTGGCTGGACAAACCCGTGCCCGACGCACTGGCTGGCGATGCAGGGTTCAACCTGGAGTTCCTGCCCTCACAGTACTGGCTCAAGACTTTCACTATGGACGGCCGTTTGGGACGACTGCCTCGTTATGCTACCAGTCAGACCATTACCAGACCGAATGACGAGAAACCGCGTCAGTTCAAAGGATTCAGAACCTACGACGATCGTGGCACGGGACGGTTCATCGATCCGTTGCCCATAGAGACTGGTCATCGTCTCATCATGGCCTCCGACTCTCCTGAACGTATGATCAGCATCAGTTGTGACGATGCCGAACTGAAACTCTACGACGGACGGATGCTGGCTCAGAACGGCTGGTATGTATTGCGTAGCGTACTGCCAAAGGGACGTACGGGCAAGGTGGTTACCTGGATAGTCGAACCGCATGCCATTCCCAACTGGATCCGTGAGCCGAACATAGGATTCTCGCAGGTGGGCTATATCCCTGAACAGCCGAAGGTGGCTGTCATCGAACTTGACAAGAACGATCAGCCGCAGGCTACAGCCACCCTTATGCGCATCAATCCTGATGGAACAACAGAGCAGGCCTTCCAGGGAAGTATCCGGAGCTGGGGGCCATACTATAAATATAATTATGTGAAGTTCGACTTCTCGGACGTTCGTCAGCCTGGCGTATATTATATTCAGTATGGTCAGACAAAGACGAATGACTTCCTGATTGATGAGCATGTCTATGATAAGATTACCGATGCCACGACAGATGTTTGGGTGCCTATTCACATGAATCACATGTATGTCAACGAGGGCTACCGGACCTGGCACGGAGAACCGTTCAAAGAAGGTTACCTGCAGGCTCCGCCCAGTGACCACTTCGACCTGCACAGTCAAGGCGACTCGACCGATACGAAGTATAAACCCTATGAACTCATTCCTGGTCTGAACATCGGCGGATTCTTCGATGCCGGAGACTTTGATATTGAAACTGGTTCGAATATCAATGTCGTACAAAACTTTATTCGTACATGGGAGCTCTTCCACCCCCAGCGCGACGAGACATTTGTCAGTCAACAGCAGCGTTACGTCGATCTTCATCGGCCTGACGGAGTGCCCGATATTCTTCAGTTCATCGAACACGGCACTCTGAACCTCGTTGCACAGGCTGAACAGATTGGACACATGGCACAGACGCTATCCAACTCCGTGCTCGACAACTATCACCACCTTGGCGATGCAGCCTCCATTACTGATGGACTGCATTATGACCCGAGTCTGAAACCATACGAGGTGTCTGCTGACGGTCGGCGCAGCGGTACGCCTGATGATATGTGGGCCTTCACTACCCGTAGCGCCCAGCTTGACCTGCGCGCTGCAACAATGTTTGCTGCTGCCAGTCATGCCTTGAAAGGATATAACGACGACTTGGCACAACGTGCACTTACGCAGTCGAAACGCCTGATGCAGGAAGCAACGGCTATCATCGCGTCCCGTTCGTCGCGACTGCCCCATAACTATGCCCAACTCCAGGCTGATGACAACTGGCTCACCGGCTTCGAGGCTTCCAGCGTAAGCACCCCCGACAAGAAACGTCAGAAATTAATGGAGCGCAGTCGCAGAAACCGTGAGCAACTGGGCGATATGAGTACTAACCTGATGCTTTATGGTGCCACACAAGAAAGACAGTATCTTGTCAACTTTGAGAAGCAGATATGGGATGCCTTGGAACTTCGGCTTCCCGGAAACATGCAGACAGCACTCGACGCTATTCCTTACATGGATGATGCCTATCGGCAGAAGTTGCGTCCATACGTTGAGAAATACAATGACTATATCCATAGCTTCGACAGCCAGAATCCTTATGGCGTGCCCATCGGTCTTGGCAACTGGGCGGGAGTCAATATGGTGCTAAACTTCGGCATCACAGTCAACTATGCCCATATCTATTATCCTGATATTGTCAGCAAGGACGAGGTGTATCGGGTTGCCAACTGGCTTTACGGCTGTCATCCTTACCACAATTATTCGTTTGTGGCCGTTGTTGGTGCCGCCCGACCAAAACAGGTGTTCTATGGCAATAATCGGGCAGACTTCTCGTTCATCCCGGGTAATGTGGCTCCCGGTCTGCTCTTTCGTCGGCCTGATCACTTTGAGAACTTCGACGACTGGCCCTTCCTTTGGGGACAGAACGAGGGTACCATCGCCGGCAATACCCAATACATCATCTTCGGTTCAGCGCTAAAGGATATCGTGGTTAAACCCTAAACACGTTGAATGTCCGTCAAGGAAAGAACATCAGAAACTTGAGCAAATAATGTAATATGTAGTTGTTAGTTGTGATATTTTTTGTACCTTTGCAGCCGAAATGAGATATTTTGTCTGGTTTGCATACGACGGTACGGCCTATCACGGCTGGCAGATACAGCCTAACGGGGTAACGGTGCAGGAGGTTCTGCAGCGTTGCCTTTCAATGTTATTACGTCAGTCTGTCGATGTGGTGGGTGCTGGCAGGACCGATGCTGGCGTACATGCCCGTCAGATGGTGGCCCACTTCGACTACGAAGGTTCCTACGATATGGATAATCTGGCGTATAAGCTGGATCACGCTCTGCCACAGGACATCAGTGTCTGTCGGGTGGAACCTGTGGCTGACACGATGCATGCCCGTTTCTCGGCAACCCGACGCACGTACCATTATTATATACATACCCGGAAGTCTCCCTTTCTGCACCGTTACTCGTGTCAGTTGCACTATCAGCTCGACTTCGAGGCTATGAACCGTGCAGCCCGTCTGCTGATGGAGTATGAGGATTTCGGGGCGTTCTGCAAGGCTGGCAGCGACGTGAAGACGACGCTGTGTAAAATATATGCCGCCGAGTGGCACCAGACGAGCGAGACGGAGTGGTACTTTGAGATAACGGCCAACCGCTTCCTGCGCAACATGGTACGTGCCGTAGTGGGTACGTTGATTGAAGTGGGTCGTGGCCGTATGACGATGGATGAGTTTCGTCAAGTGATAGAACAGGGTAGTCGCACGGCAGCAGGTGAGTCGATGCCTGCCCATGCGTTGTTCCTGGAAAAGGTGGAATACGAGACATGTGGTTAATTCTTGCATTTCTGTCAGCGGCATTGCTGGGTTGCTACGATTCCTTCAAGAAGGAAGCGCTGAAGGGTAATGCCGTCATTCCCGTTCTTTTTCTCAACACGCTCTTCTCGTCGCTCATCTTCCTGCCGTTTATCGTGTTGAGTGCAAAGACCACATGGCTTGACGCATCCGACTTCCATGTAGCCAGTGGCGGATGGGAAGTCCACAAATATATCCTGCTGAAGAGCCTGATTGTGTTGAGCAGCTGGTTGTTAGGCTATTTTGGCATGAAGCATCTGCCGCTCACCATCGTCGGACCAATCAATGCCACGCGCCCGGTTATGGTACTCGTGGGTGCGCTGTTGTTCTTTGGCGAACGGCTGAACCTGTGGCAGTGGGTGGGCGTGACACTGGCTGTCATGTCGTTTCTCCTGCTGAGTCGTAGCAGTAAGAAAGAAGGGATAGACTTCAGGCATGACCACTGGATTTGGATGATAGTGGGTTCAGCGGCTATGGGAGCTGTCAGCGGCCTGTACGACAAGTACCTGATGGCACCAGCGGGTGAGGGCGGGGTAGAACTTGATCGCATGATGGTGCAGTCGTGGTATAATATATACCAGTGTCTGATGATGGGTGCCATGCTTCTGTTACTGTGGTGGCCGAACCGTCATAAGATTACCCCGTTCCGTTGGAAGTGGTCCATCATCGGTGTCAGCATCTTTCTCTCGACAGCCGACTTCCTCTATTTCTATTCACTCTCCCTGCCCGATGCCATGATTTCTATCGTGTCGATGATCCGAAGGGGTAGTGTCATTGTGAGCTTCCTATTCGGAGCCGCACTCTTTCATGAGAAGAACCTCAAGGCAAAGGCGGTCGATCTGGCTTTGGTGTTGTTGGGAATGATATTCCTCTACATCGGTTCACACTGATTTTTGGAAGAAAATTTTGTGGAATGAAAAAATGTTCGTACCTTTGAAACGTCAATAGTGACAATAAACCTGTAATTAGAAGTGTAATGATTGAGTATATCTCTCAGAATCTGTGGCAATTATGGGCTGTAATTGCTGTAGTTTGCCTGATACTTGAACTGACATCGGGCGATTTCTTTATCATGTGTTTTGCCATCGGCGGTGCTGTGGCAACACTTGTGTCACCCTTTACAAGCTTCTATGTACAGCTGGCTGTCTTTGCACTGGTCAGCTTGGTATGTATCTTCACGGTACGTCCTGTGGCATTGCGGTGGTTCCATAAGAGCGACCCCGACCGTGTGAGCAATGCCGATGCCTTGCTGGGACGTGAAGGAAGTGTCAGGGAAACCATTGAGGCTGACGGTTTCGGCCGTGTAGCCATTGACGGTGATGTGTGGCGTGCCAAGAATGCCGACGGAAGTGCGATAGAGGCTGGCCGGAAGGTTAAGGTCGTCAAACGTGAGAGCACCATTCTTACCGTTGAAGAACAGAAGAACTGAAGTATAATAGTCAAATAGTCAAATAGTTAAATAGTCAAATATTCTTATGGATCCCATTTTCTATGTATTAATAGCTATCGTGCTATGCGCACTGGTGCTGGCCAAGAAGGCACTCGTGATTATTCCACAGTCTGAAACCAAGATTGTTGAGCGTCTCGGACGCTACCATGCTACGCTCAATCCGGGTATCAACCTGATTATCCCCTTTATCGACCGTGCCAAGGATATCGTGATCCTGAGTCGTGGCCGATACATGTACTCAACAATCATCGACTTGCGTGAACAGGTGTATGATTTCCCCAAGCAGAATGTGATTACGAAGGATAACGTGCAGACGGAGATCAACGCACTGCTCTACTTCCAGATTGTCGATCCGTTCAAGGCTGCCTACGAAATCAGTAATCTGCCCAATGCCATTGAGAAGCTGACGCAGACCACGCTGCGTAACATTATCGGTGAGCTGGAGCTGGATGAGACGCTGACTTCTCGCGATACAATCAACAAGAAACTTGGACTGGTGCTCGATGAGGCTACCGACAAGTGGGGCGTGAAGGTGAACCGTGTTGAGCTGCAGGATATCACGCCGCCGGAGAGCGTGCTTACCGCTATGGAGAAGCAGATGCAGGCTGAGCGTAACAAGCGTGCCACCATCCTGACAAGTGAGGGTAAGAAGGCTGCCGACATCTTGCAGTCAGAGGGTGAGAAGACAGCCATCATCAACAAGGCTGAGGCTGCCAAGCAGAAAGCCATCCTCAATGCTGAAGGTGAGGCCCAGGCTCGTATCCGTAAGGCCGAAGCAGAGGCAAAGGCCATTGAGTTGATTACCGAGGCTGTTGGCAAGAGCACAAATCCCGCTAACTATCTGTTGGCACAGAAATATATCCAGATGTTGGCCGATCTGGCACAAGGCCCTGCTCAGAAGACGGTCTATCTGCCTTACGAGGCTACGAACCTCATGGGTAGCATCGGTGGCATCAAGGATCTCTTCAAGGAGTAAGAAATAAAAACAACTATGGTTTATAATATTTTCAAGGGACTGGGCATAGCGCTTGTAACGCCTTTCAAGCAAGATGGTTCCGTTGACTACGAAGCATTGATCCGGCTGGTCAATTATCAGTTGGACAACGGAGCCGACTTCTTCTGTATCCTTGCCACGACGGGTGAGACACCTTGTCTGACACGTGAAGAGAAGCAGCGTATCAAGGATACGGTGGTAGATCTCGTTCAGGCCCGTGTACCTATTCTGATGGGATGCGGCGGTTTCAATACCGCAGCTGTCATCGAGGAGTTGCAGACAGGCGACTTCAAGGGCATCGACGGTGTGTTGAGCGTTTGTCCTTACTATAACAAACCGTCACAGGAAGGTCTGTATCAGCATTTTAAGGCTATTGCTGCTGCCACTTCACTGCCCGTTGTCCTGTATAACGTACCAGGACGTACAGGTGTAAACATGAAGGCAGAGACTACCGTACGGCTGGCCCGCGACTGCAAGAACATCGTTGCCATCAAGGAGGCATCAGGTAATCTCGAACAGGTCGATGAAATCATTAAGAACAAACCGCATGACTTCGACGTTATCAGTGGTGACGACTCGCTTACCTTCCCGATGGTGTCGTGTGGTGCTGTGGGTGTCATCAGCGTTATTGGCAATGCATTGCCCAAGGAGTTCTCGAAGATGATACGCCTTCAGTTCCGTGGCGAATACGAGGCTGCGCGTAAGATTCATCATCGCTTTACCGACCTCTTCTCGCTGCTCTTCGTCGATGGCAATCCTGCGGGAGTGAAGGCGATGCTGCACGAGATGGGCTTCATCGAGAACGTCCTTCGTCTGCCTTTGGTGCCCACCCGCATCTCTACATTGCAGAAGATGAGTGAGATCATGAAGGAGTTGAAACTATAAACTCTATATATGAAGCATGACGTAATTACTAAAAAACGTTAACTGGAAGCAAATTCTTCCCTCTTCATTCTTCATTATTCACCAAAATGTGTACCTTTGCACCGCATTTCAGGAAATGCACATCAAGGATGGCTCCCTAGCTCAACTGAATAGAGCATCTGACTACGGATCAGAAGGTTGTGGGTTTGAATCCCGCGGGAGTCACAAAGAA
>CAJOQT010000079.1 GCA_905236875.1 uncultured Prevotella sp.
AGATTATTATGCCAATTCTGGAAGTGATGCTGAATATGAGTTTAACTATATCGTTAAATATATAAACCCAGAGAAGCTTCAGGAAGGGGTAGTTACCTATCTCAATAGTGTTAGTACCAAGAAATCAGGAAACGAGATGGATGATTACCGCATAGCTGCCAACTTCGACCTGCATACAGGTGAGTTGCTGACCTTCGACAAGGTATTCAGGAAAAGCGCTAAGGAGGCATTGACCAACTTGCTGAAGGAACGCTACAATGAGGGCCAGATGGACATCTCGGACGAGGGCAAACTGAAAGATATCGTAAACGAGGCACTCCAGAACTTCATCCTCTATCGTGAAGCCATCACGTTTATCATGATTTACAACGACGATAATGGGCTTACGGAAAAATTGCTTACCATTAAGCGCGAGGATCTGGAGGAATATCTCCGCTGACCTGCCGCCTTCGTGATATGGAGAAACGGTTCCGTTCTTTCTCGCGGCGACTGACACGACGCATCGTAATCGCTCTGATACTGACGCTGGCAGTACTTTTCGTCGGTATCTTCTGTCAGACCTCATGGGCCATGAGGGTCATGACCGGCGCATACTACGGCCATGTGGCCGACATCGAGAACGAATCGGTAGAGAAAATGCTCCACGACATACAGGTAGCCGTCCATAATAGCATTGACGAGGTAGAGTGGCGACTCCCCTATCCCGATAGTGTCTTTGTGGCCTTAGAGGACAAGTTACTGTTGAACCCGAACACCGTTTTCGGTTTCGGAGCCGCCTTCGAACCCGACTACTTTCCACAGAAAGGCCGCTGGTTTGAGCCCTACGCCATGTGGCGTGACGGAAAGATCAACGTCAGACAGATAGGCTCAGCTTCCCACGACTACTTTAAGATGGAATGGTACCGTAAGGGACTGGAGGCCGACAGTGGAGGCTACTGGTCTGATCCCTATTTCAGCGATACCGAGACCGGGATGCTGTTCTGCACCTACTCCGTACCCATCCGCGACAGTAAAGGTCGCAAGGTGGGAGCCTTTGGCGGGGATCTTTCGCTTGACATACTCCACGAATATTTAAAAAAGAAAGACCGGAAGGCCAATACAGAAGGGGTTATCAATGTGACCCAGGAATACGAGGGAAACAAGCAGCAATGGGTCTATAGCATCATCGTGGGCCGGCAGGGCGACTACATCTCGCATCCTGAAAAGGAGCGCATCCTCCACGACAACCTCTTTGAGGCGCTCAGACAAACCCCAGACACAGTCAACGACCGCATGATGGGCGACATGAAGGCAGGCAGGAAGGGCTCTGCAAAGACCAAAATCGACGGGGTGCCCGTCACCGTCTTCTATACTCCACTGGAACATACGGGATGGTCGCTGGCTGTCGTCTTGCCGGATAAGCGTCTCAATACGGTCGTTCTGAGATTCTCCATCTACCTGTCGTCCATGCTTCTCTTGGGACTGCTGGCCGTCTATGTCATCTGCCGCATCACCATCCGTCGCGCCACGCGTCCGCTCCACTACCTGGCAAAAAGCGCCGACGAGGTGGCCAAGGGAAACTTCAATGCTCCGTTGCCGGACATCCGCCACAACGACGAGATACACCAGCTGCGCGAGTCGTTTGGTAACATGCAGCAGTCACTCAGCCAATACATGGACGAGCTGCAGACCACCACGGCACAGAAGTCTGCCATTGAGAGCGAGCTGGCCATTGCCCGCAACATCCAGATGGCAATGCTGCCGAAGGCAGGCAAGGAGCCGCTCGGCCAGGGGATGCTTGCCAGACAAGAGCTGTCAATGGTAGAAATCTGCGCCTCACAGACCCCAGCCAAGGCCGTCGGCGGCGATCTCTACGACTATTTCGTCAATGGCAACCGGCTCTACCTCTGTATTGGCGATGTCAGCGGCAAAGGCATTCCTGCCGCCCTCATTATGGCAATGGCCCGTAGCGCCTTCCGTCTGTTGGCCGAGAGTGAGACGGAACCGGAGCGCATCGTCAGTCGCATGAACGACACAATGGCCCGCGAAAACGAATTCAACTTCTTCATCACCTTCTTTGTAGGTGTGCTCGACCTCGACACAGGACGCCTTCGCTACTGCAATGCAGGCCATAAGGCACCATATATAATGAGGGAAGACGGAGGCGTCAGCAGTGAAGACCAGCCTGCCACCCTTCCCGTTGACCGCAACCTGCCCGTTGGAGCCATGCCCGACTGGAAATTCACGGCACAGGAGACAATCCTCCCACCAGGCACCACCCTGTTTCTCTATACCGACGGACTCACCGAAGCCGAGGATGCCCAGTGTCGGCAGTTCGGTGTCGGACGGATGACGGAAGTGTTGCGCATGCAGGCAACCCCCTCCTCCCTTGTCTCCAGCATGATCCAGGCCGTGCAAGCCTTCGTAGGCGACACCGTACAAAGCGACGACCTCACCATGCTTGCCCTCCGCTATCTTGGCGGACAAGACAACAGACCCCCCTCCTATATTTAATAGGTGGCAATTTTCCTGATGTCATCCTCGAAGGTGTCTTTCTGTAAGGCCCGTGACTTCAGTTTCGATCGATAGGTGTAGATGGTGGTGATTGACGAGCGGAGGATGTCGGCAATCTTCTGGTTGTCGTTGATGCCCAGGCGGATGAGTGCCAGTATGCGCAGTTCTGTAGTCAGCTTCTTGGAGTCGGTGCTGACTTCAAAGGGGTTGTCGGGCGTCATCAGGCGGTTCACCTCGCTGATGAAGTTCGGATAGATATTGAGGAATGCGGTGTCGAAGTTTGTATGGAACTGCTTGACGCTTTCGTTGATGACCGTGCCGCTCTTCAGTCCGGCATAGAGGTCTTCGAGCTTTCGGTCGCGTGCCAGTCGGTTCAGGTATTTCTGTCGCTCCTCGCCACGATGGATGAGTGAGCTGCACAGCTCCAGGAACCGTCCTATGTATTCGTCCTTGATTCGGTTGGCTTCTTTCATTTGGGTGTTCAGCGTTGAGAGCTGATCGTTGAAGGCCTGCATCTCCTCGTTGTGATGGGACAGTACTGCATTCATTTCCTTGATTTTCCCGTTGGTGATGCGTCGTTTGTAGAGCAGCCAGAAGTTGAAGATGATGAAGCAGACCAGCAGCAGTGTAATTACTGCCAGTACGGTGAGCAGGACGTTGGTACGGTGTTGGGTGTGTTCCCGTTCTGCGTCGTATGCCTTTGTGATGAATGGTGCCATCCGGGCCACCTGCATGCTGCGCAGCCGGCTGCCGTA
Source organism: uncultured Prevotella sp. (assembly GCA_905236875.1). Lineage (GTDB taxonomy): Bacteria > Bacteroidota > Bacteroidia > Bacteroidales > Bacteroidaceae > Prevotella. The sequence goes on from CAJOQT010000079.1 coordinate 3,249, forward strand.
TTGCTGTGCGTCGTTGCTGGCCCGCTGGAGGTATCTGTAGGCCCGTTCATATTCTCCCCGTTCCATGAGGATGGTTGCCAGTTCCCGCAGTGCGTTGTTTTCGAGGATGGCTCCTCGCAGGTCGCTGATGGCGGAGAGCAGCAGATAGTACTCCTGCTGCTGCGGTTGTCCGTTTTTCCAATAGAAATATGCCAGTGTGCTTGCCATGATGCTATAGCGTCGGTCTCCCTGCTGCAGGGTGGGCAGATGGTGTTCGAACAGCTGTATGGCTCCCTCTACGTCGCCCTGTTCGCAGGTGTAGCTGGCTTGGTTGACGATGTAGTCGAAGGACTCCCTGGGTGCTGTCTGCAATAACAGCTGGCGGTAATGCTGCGCACTGTCGATATAGTCCATGAAGTAGGGGGTGTGTTCTGCCATCTCAGAGCGGTAGAGGTTCAGCTCTGCCCGCTGGTTGTAGTAGGCCACCCGTGTTTCGGTCGAGAGCTGTTCGGGCTGTATGCTGTCGAGCATCAGGCGTGCATTGTTGAAGATACCCGCCACGCTGAGTATGTGTGCCATCCTGATGGCGCAGACGGCATGCCTGTCCGGGTCGGCAGCGGCCAGTGGGCTCTGCATGTTGCGATTGACATAATAGAATGCCGAGTCGAACCGGAAGGCCAGGTACTCGTCGAAGAGCTGCAGGTTCATGTCGAACTCCTGCTCGTCTGTGAGGTTTACTCCGCGCAGGCCGTTACAGAAGGTCCTGATCTGTGCTTCCTTTTCAGCGACAAAGTCGGCATGATGCTCCACCATGCTGTCGAGTGTCTGGTACAGTTCCTTGCCTGGCAAAGCGGCGGAGCCGGACGTTGTCATTGGAGTGCCGGGCTTGTCTTTGCTGCACCCCACGATGATATGTATGGCCATGAGCATTCCCGACAGTGTGAGCATGACGGTTACTAATTTCTTCATGTTTGTTCGTTTTTAGCTGTTTTTTCTGCTACAAAGTTAAATGATTATCTTGAGACTGCCAAATCGCTCTTGGTCAAAAAGGCCGGAAACGCTTTGCGTAGGGATTGCAAATGTTTTGATTTTTCGGCATATTGAATGGTTAGACTCTCTTGATAGTCAACGGGTTGCGATTTTTGGGGTTTTGATTTTTTCTTGATGTGCTTGTGTCCCTGTCGTGCATCCTCTATCTTTGCACCCGAAAATCGGAATCGATAACTAAAAATGAATTTTTCACCATGTATAAGTTTTTAAGTTTAGTGATTAGTATTCTTAGTATTGGTTGTTTCTTTGTCACGGTACAGGCAAAGGACGTTTTGGTATCTTCACCCGATGGAGCCGTGACGGTGGCTGTCGGTGTGAAGGCCAACATGCCTTACTACTCCGTCAGGTATGCAGGCCGGGTGCTTGTGGCTCCCTCTCGCCTCGGTTTCCTGCTCGACAAGGGTCCGCTGGGTGAGAACGTGAAGATGACGGGTAGGCACTATGCCTCGAAGGACGAGACATGGACACAGCTCTGGGGTGAGGACCAGGAAGTGCGTAATAACTATCATGAACTGACCGTGAGCTTCCGGGAGAAGTCAGGACGGCGCATGGATGTCGTGTTCCGTGTTTTCAACGACGGCGTCGGCTTCCGCTATATCCTTCCCGGCATGAGTGAAGGCGAGGAATATTGTATTCTGGACGAGCTGACCGAGATAACCCTGGCACACGATGCCGAGGCCTGGTCGATTCCAGCCAACCGCACCGAATACTTTGAAGGCATATACACCCCCGACCTGCTGAGCCGGAAGGACACCGTATGCACACCACTTACCATAGCATACGAGGACTCGCTGTTTCTGGCTATCCATGAGGCAGCACTGGAGGACTATGCCAGCATCAATCTCACGCCAGTAGGCGAGGGACTCAGCATGAAGCATGGAGGACCAGCCACTGCCGTCTGTCTGCGTACCGCATTAAGTCCCTGGCAGAACGGCGTGAAGGTGTATTGTGAGAATGAGACGCTGACACCCTGGCGCACCATCATCATCGGCAGGACGGCGGGCGAGCTGATTACCTCGCGGCTGATGCTGAACCTCAATGAGCCGTCAAGGATAGAGGACACGTCATGGATTGAGCCGGGCCGCTACATCGGCGTGTGGTGGAGCATACATAAAAAGCAGAACACCTGGGAGATGGGGCCGGCACACGGAGCAACCACACAAAACGTCAAGCGATATATTGATTTTGCTGCCCGTCACGGCTTCAGCGGCGTGCTGGCTGAAGGCTGGAATCCCGGCTGGGGCAGGGGCGAGCAGATCTCGTACCTTTCGTGCTATCCCGACTTCGACATAGAAGAGGTATGCGCGTATGCTCTCTCGAAGGGAGTCCGTTTCATCGGCCATACGGAGACATGGGGCGGTGCCAGGCTACTGGAGGCACAGATGGACTCCGCCTTCGCCTGGTACAGCCGTCTGGGCATCCGTGCCGTGAAGACGGGCTACGTCGGTCACCTGTTCGACGGCCTCGAGCTGGCCAAGTCGCAGTATGGCATCCGGCACTATCGCAAGGTCATTGAGACTGCCGCCAGATACCATATCATGATAGACAACCACGAGCCTGCCATGCCTACCGGCATTCAGCGTACCTGGCCCAACCTGATGACGCAGGAGGGTGTCCGCGGACAGGAGTACAATGCGTGGGACGTCCGTGGAGGCAATCCGCCCTCGCACACCGTCACGCTGCCCTTTACGCGCTGTCTGGCCGGTCCTACGGACTTCACGCCTGCCATCTTCAACTTCTCTGAAGTGGTCGAGGGCACCCATCCGCACTCCACGCTGGCCAAGCAGCTCGGTGAATTCGTGGTGATCTACAGTCCGCTGCAGATGGCGGCCGATGCTATCGAGAACTACGAAAGCCAGCCCGCCCTGACCTTTATCGAGAGCTGTCCCACCACCTGGCGCAAGACGCTGGTGCTGAACGGCGAGATCGGACGGTACATTACGATGGCCCGTCAGGAGCGTTCCTCCTATCGTGAGGGTATGCAGCAGAAGGGCGGTGACCGCTGGTTCATAGGCAGCATCACCAACGAGGAGGCTCGTGAGCTGGATATTGAGCTCCGTTTCCTGGACGAGGGTACCACGTATCGTGCCGTCATCTACGAGGACGGCCCTGGCGCAGACTATGAACGCAACCCCTATGCCCTGACCATCCGTCAGCTGGCGGTCACCAGTGAAAGCACCATCCACCTGACCCTGGCACGCAGCGGAGGTGCTGCCATCAGGATAGAACCGATGAATTAAACATTAAAGATTAAACATAAATATCATATAATCCAATGAAAAAAGTATTACTATTCATGATGATGGTGGCCGTTTTCCTGAGTATGGCCAAGGCCGCCGACGAGACAGGACTCGTTCTGACAGACGCCCAGGCGACGGTCAGCGAGAACTTTGACACGATGTGGGATGCGACAGCATCGGCCGGCACGCTCACCATGCCGGCAGGCTGGCGCGTTGACAGGCAGATGAATGCACCGCGAATGATCAGTGCCTACAGCACTGGCGCTACCGAGGTGATGTACGAAGGTGGCGTGAGCCTGGCATCGAACGCGAAAAACGGTACATGGAACTTCGGCTCCAGCACTGACCCTTCCGACCGTGCAGTAGGCGGTCTTTCCACGACAGTATCGGGCGGTACGCGTTGCGTCAGCCTCATGACACAGCTGACCAACGGTGGTACACAGCCCGTCAACAAGCTCACCTTCAGCTACGACATCGAAAAATACCGCAAGGGAGCCAACGCTGCCGGCTTCACCGTACAGATGTACTACTCCCTCGACGGCACTTCCTGGAAGAGTGCAGGCGATGACTTCAAGAATGATTTTACACCCGATGCCGAGACCATCGGTGCCGAAGTGGTGCCCATCTCTACAACGTCCGTAACCGACAGGCAGCTGAACACCGCAGTGGCTGTCGGCAGCTCCATCTACCTGGCATGGAACATCTCTGTGTCCAGCGGTACGACCCCGGACAAGGCGATGGGACTGGCACTCGACAATATCAGCATCAGTGCCTCCTTCGGTGAGCCGCAAGTCGATCCCGACCCCACCGACCCTGACCGTCCGCCTTTCGTCTCGTCGGGCATCTTCCTGAGAGGCGAGGTGAACGGATGGAGCGCTGTCACCGACTGGGAATTCTCCGACGAGGGCGACGGCAACTACGTGCTCTACGACAAAGAGCTGTCGGGAGCCTTCAAGGTGGCCGATGCCACCTGGAGCACGGCATGCAACTACGGCAGTAACGGCTCCTCCGTCACCATGGATGCATCCTATACCCTTGTGGCAGGAACCAACGACAACATCTCGTGCGGTGGCTACACCTATACCTGTAAACGTATCATCCTGACACTGGACGGCGGCGCGTCAACACTCCTGCTCGAGAGCAGGAAAAGCGACACGCCCGACGAACCTTCGGTGGCACAGTCCGTCACACTGATGCCTGCCGACGTCGTACTCGTACCCCAGCTGCCCGAAAAAGTCAAGGTGCTGTCACTCAACAACAGCCTTATCCACTATAACGACCAGCCGGCCATGTTCAATGAGATCGCTGCAGCAATGGGCAGCGATGCACAATGGACCAAGCACACCCTCCTCGGAAAACCCCTCAGCACCCATTGGAGCGAGGGCGATGGACTGGCAGCCGACGGAAACCCCAGTGCCAAGATGCTCGTACGCACCGAGGCCTGGTCACACATTATCCTACAGGAGCAGAGCAGCCTGCCGCGTACCAACATCGAGGCGTTCCGCAGTAACATCAGACAGTGGGTTGCATACATCCGGGAGAACTGCCCCAACCCCAATGCCGTCATCATCGTACCCATGAACTGGGCATACAGCGGCGACTGGACCAACTTCACCAACTTCAACCAGCAGTTCTTCGACAACTACATGAACGTGGCACGCGAGACAGGGGTCACCATCTGTCCTGTCGGCGTCGCCTACCAACAGGTATATGACGAGAAGGGAGCCGATGGCATCGCACCCTGGTTCCAGGACGACCGCCACCCGACAGACATCTCAACCTATATGGCAGCATGCATGGAGTACGGACTGATCTTCGGCATCGACCCTGCCACCATCACCAGTCATCCCGCAAGCATCAGCGATGCCGATGCCGCAGAGATGCGCTCATACGCCTCCAAGGCACTTGCAGGCTTCAGCAATATCGTTGACCATAACGCCGCCACCGTACGCTACAAGGCAGTGACACTCGACCAGTACGGCCGCGAGATGGACACCCCCGACGACCTCGTTTACACCAGCAGCGGCGGCGGACAGCTGGACGACAGCCAGACCTTCACCGCCAACGGCACAGAAGGCCTCTATACCGTCAACGCCTCGAACGCACAGTTCAATACCACAGCAAAACTCAAGGTCACACATGCCGGGACCGTCGTACAGACCTTCCCAGCCATCGAGTTGAACGCCGACCAGCTGACGGCCACAGAAGACTTCAACACCATGGGCACCGACGCCGAAGCCACACTGCCTACAGCATGGCGTATCGACCGGCAGACATCCGCACCGCGACTGGTCGGCTCCTATGCAGCCGCACAAGACAAGACCATGTACGCCGGCGGTGCCAGCCTGCCCTCCAATGCCAAGAACGGACTGTGGAACTTCGGACAGGACGACAGCGACGACCGCGCACCCGGCGGCATCAGCACAGGAGTGGCCGACGGAACACGGTGCGTAAACCTTTATGCACACTTCATCAATACCGGACGAAAGAATATCGGGAACCTCACCATCAGCTACGATGTCGAGAAATACCGCAAGGGCAGCAATGCTGCCGGCTTCACCGTACAGATGTACTACTCCCTCGACGGACGTAACTGGACATCGGCAGGCACCCCCTTCTGTACCACCTTCACCCCCGACGCCGCTACCGAAGGCTATGCCACCGTGCCTGGCGAAGTAAGACACGTCAGTGCCCTGCTTGACACAAAGATGCAGTCAGGCGTCGATTTCTACCTTGCCTGGAACATCACTGTCACCTCGGGCGACAATGCCGCCAGCGCAATGGCACTGGCCATCGACAACTTCCAGATGAGTGGCGAGCTGCCCCCTGTACCCACTGCCAGGCACTATATCTACGTCATTGACGAGACAGGCTACGACGCTCTGGGACTCTATGCCTGGGGCGACGGCGAAATCTTCGGCGCATGGCCCGGTGAGACCTGGGTGGATGAGAAGGTCATCGGTGGCGAGACCTATAAGGTGTTCCTGCTCGATGCAGAAAGCGGCAGTTACAACCTGATCTTCAACAACTGGAACAACGGCCTCCAGGTGCCCGACTACCCCATCACCCCCGACCGCGACTATTACCTGCGTGTGACCAGCAGCGGTGTCAGCGAACAGGAGACCCTCTCCATCTCCCCCCTCGGGGGGACGGAAGAGGGGGTCCCCGGGGTCTCGGGAGCAATCTTCGACCTTCAGGGCCGTCGGGTGCAGAGCCTCCCCGACAACCACCTGCCGAAGGGCATATACATCGTCGGCGGGAAGAAGCTCCTGGTTCGTTAGGGGTCTATATGAAAAGACAAGGATATTATTTGATAACTAAAAATGTCAGACAATGAAAAAAACTAAGATTCGGATCCTCCGCTTGCTGACGATGCTGGCGGTAGCGTTTTTAGCCCTGGATGTCTCTGCACAGGCTACGATTAGTGGTCATGTGAAGGATGAGACGGGCGAGGATGTCATTGGTGCAAGCATTGTAGTGAAAGGCACGTCTAACGGTACGGTAACGGACTTTGACGGAAATTTCAGGCTACAGTGTAGGGAAGGAGCCACCCTGCTCGTCACCTATATCGGTTACACCCCGCAAGAGGTGAAGGCCAGCGATGGACTTGCGATTACGCTGCAGGAAGACGTGGCACAGCTGAACGAAGTGGTCGTCGTGGGCTACGGCTCAATGGCGAAGAAGGAAATCTCAAGTTCCGTCGTTCAGGTCAGCAGGGAGCAGTTCAACCAGGGTACAGCAAGCGACCCTATGGCACTGATTGCCGGTAAGGTGACAGGCTTGAACGTGTCTGCCACGAACGAGGCGAACCCCAATGGTATGACCAGCATCCAGATACGCGGTGCCGGCTCCCTGACTGCTAGCAATGGTCCCCTGATTGTCATCGACGGTATTGCCGGTGGTGACCTGCGTAACATTGCCACTCAGGACGTAGAGTCCATTACAGTGCTGAAGGATGCCGGCTCGGCAGCCATCTACGGTACTCGTGGTGCCAATGGTGTCATTCTGGTTACAACGAAGAAAGGCTCCGGCACACAGGGAGTCACCCATGTTACCTACGACAGTTACGTGGGTCTGAACATCGCGAAGCCGAAGCCCGATATTCTCTCTACGGAGGAGTTTATCCGCTCGCGGCGTGGTCAGAACTATGGTGGCGATACGAACTGGTGGGATGAGATTACGCGTCCGGCCAGCTATACGCTGAACCAGTATCTCAGCATTGACAGCTCGACGAAGAACGGCTATTTCGGTGCTTCTGTCAACTACAAGAGCGGTAACGGACTCGACATCGTGTCGAAGCGCGAGGAGTATGGTGCCCGTTTCGTGGGTGAGCAGCGCGTGCTGGGCGGGCTGTTACAGTTTAACACCTCGCTTTCCTATCGTAAGGTGAGGGAAGACTGGGGCAACGACGGTCTGTTTGACACTGCCCTGACCATGAACCCGACGATTCCCGTGAAGAATACTGACGGGACGTATTACCAGCCCACCTCGCCCTCGGGTATTCACAATCCTGTGAACGACCTGCTGAACAATGTGAGCAACGGCGACCGTAACTACATATTAGGAAATGCTGACGTGAAGCTGAACCTGCTGCAGCTGGACCGTCACTACCTGAACACCTCGCTGAGCTATGCCTTGCAGTACAGCGACCTGAAGTCGAACTACTACACACCTACGACATCGAGTGCCAGCTACTGGGACGGCTACGACGGTTCTGCGAACATCAGGAACGAGCGTACGACGACGAATCGTCTGGAGTGGCTGGTGAACTATATGCTGACGCTTGAGAAGCACCAGCTGAAAGCGGTGTTAGGCTATAGCTGGGAGCGCAGCCGCTATGAGGTGAACTACCTGGAGAACTCCGGTTTTGTATATGACGCACTGAGTTACTGGGGCATCGGCACAGGTACTTATCTGAAGGACGGCAAGGCGAACATGTATGCCGGCACGACCGAGAGTACTCTGATTGGTTTCTTTGGCCGTTTGAACTACAGCTATAATGACATGCTTTACTTGTCGGCTTCCATGCGCCATGAGGGCAGCACGAAGTTTGGCATCAATAAGAAGTGGGGTAACTTCCCCTCTGCCTCTGTAGCCTGGGAGGTCAGCCAGACGCCGGGGCTGATGGAGGGCATCGGCCAGACGTTCCAGAGTCTGAAGCCTCGTGTGAGCTACGGTGTGACGGGCCGCTCGGATTTCTCGCCTTATCAGTCGATGCCTACTTACGGCAGCTATGGTCAGTATTATCTGGACGGTCAGTGGATCAACGGCTATGCTCCGACGCTGAATGCCAACCCGGATTTGTCCTGGGAGAAATCGACGGCTTTCAATGTGGGTATTGACTTTGTGACGCTGAAGAGTCGTCTGCGTGGTAGCATTGAGTATTTCGACCGTCGTTCACAGGATCTGCTTTACAACTACAGGGCTCCTCAGCCTCCTTTTATCTACAGCACGATTCTGGTGAATGTGGGTACGACGAAGAACACGGGTCTGGAGGCCAGTCTGGAGTATGATGCCGTAAAGACGAATGACTTCCAGTGGACTACAGGTGTGAACTGGAGCAGTGGCAGTACGAAGCTGTCGAAGCTGTCGAGCGACACGTACCAGATGTCCTGGCTGGACCTCTATCAGAAGCCGGGTCTGGGTACGAGTGAATATTTCTTCCGTATTGAGGAAGGTGGCAAGATGGGGCAGTTCTATGGCTACGAGCATGCGGGTCTGGACGACAATGGTCTGCTGATGGTCTATGACAATGACGGCAATGCCCAGCCTGCGGCTCAGGCTGATCCTTCCTGGAAGCGCAACATCGGCAATGGTTCTCCGAAGCATTTCCTGTCGTGGAGCAACATGCTACGCTACAGGAACTGGGACTTGAGTATGTTGTTCCGTTCTGCGCTGGGCTATGAGATTTTCAACATGCGCAAGTATGGCATGGGTCTGCAGGGCTGCGGTACGGACAATGTTCTCCGTACGGCTTATACTGACTATGCTGACGTGAAGTCGGGTGGTAGTATTATCAGCAGCTATTTTCTGGAAAGCGGCGACTACGTGAAGCTGGACAACGTGACCCTAGGTTATAGTTTCACGCCGAGGGACCGTAGGCTTTTAGAGGGTGTGCGTGTCTATCTTTCGGCGAAGAATCTCTTTACGCTGACATCCTACGAGGGTAATGACCCGTCTGTTGTGAACAGCAACGGCATCACGCCTGGTGTGGATACGAACAGTGCTTATCCTCAGGCTGTGAATGTGACACTGGGTGTAACGGTACGTTTTCACTAGACCCGGATAATTGATAATTGATAATTGATAATTGATAATTATGAAAGCAAAAATATATAGCATCATAGCGATGGCATTAGGTCTCGTGCTGAATGGATGTACGGACCTGGACGAGAAGACTTACGACCGCATTGATGCCTCGTCGTACTATCAGACCGAGGCCAGTGTGCAGGGTGCGGTAGCTGCCATATACAACCAGACGTCATCGACGCTGGCGGGTGAGAATTTCTTCCATCTGTCTGAGTATCCTGCCGACCAGATTACGTGGCGTGTATGGAACGGTGGCCTATGGGGCTGGGACGAGGCGGCAAAGACCGTCTTGTCATGGCAGAACTGGGGTACTGAGACTCCTATCATTGAGAATGCGTGGCGTGACGCCTGGACGGGTATTGGTCTGGCGAACCTGTTGCTGAGCGACTTGGAGGTTTTGAGTGCGGGCAGTCTTGGTATGTCGGAGCGGGCCTTGGCTCAGTATGTTGCCGAGGTCCGCACGCTGCGTGCCTGGAACTACTACTGTCTGTTTGAGCTGTGGGGTGGTGCCTTGCCTCTGACCACTTCTGCCAGCAGTGATGTTCCGGGTTCTGCTGACGCTGACTGGGGCACCTCCTGTAAGCTGATTTACGACTTCATTGCGACTGAGCTTGACGAGACGTGGCCTGCATTGGGGAAGGATGATGCGAAGCATTCGCTTGTGAACCGTGCCAATCAGGGTATGAACCGTCTTCTCAAGGCCCGTCTGCTGCTGAATGCGGAGGTGTTTATCGGTGAGCAGCACTATGTCGAGTGTGAGGCTCTCTCGAAGGAGATTATCGACGGCAGGTATGGGAGTTACTCTCTGGCCGCCAACTGGCGTGACATTTTCAGTGTGGAGAACACCAGTTGTCCGGAGGTGATCTTCGCGCTGGCTGCCGAGGACGGCAAGGGTGCCACGAATGCCATCAGCAACATCCGCACGATGGCGATGATGCCTTATAACTACAGTGAGTACTGCAACGGCATGGACAACTACGGCGGCATCGGTGCCTGGAACTGTGTGTGTCTTGTGCCGTCGTACGACAACACGGGTACTATTCTGCCGACTGGCGGCACGACGGGTGCGAAGTGTTTCCTGGGTGACTACGGTGACAAGCTGGGTGCTCCGTACGAGCGTTTTGACGACCGTGACATCCGTAAGCAGAACTACGTATATGATGCTGTGAGCGGCACGCACGGTCCGGGTATGTTTCTGAAGGGTGCGATACGTGCGAACTACGGCACGGGCAGTCCTCTGCTGGCGGATGCTGACCGTGACGGTCAGGAGCTGGTGTATGTTGACCAGGTGGGAACTTTCCAGAACATGGGTCGTGCCCTGGAGCCGGTGATGAGTCCTCGCTGGGGTGAGACGAACTCTGGCATCCGCATGATGAAGTATCCTCTGTATCCTGCTGAGGCTGGCAGGGGTTTCAAGGATATCGACGATGTGCAGTTCCGTCTGGCCGAGGCCTACTATAATGTTGCGGAGTGTGAGATGCGCAGTGGCAACAGTGCTGAGGCGAAGCGGTATGTGGATGCTGTTCGTCAGCGTTACTTCAGGAGTGGCGACCGTGCGTCGGCGTTGAGTATTCCCGGTCCGGGCTTCGAGGTTTTTGACCTGGACTGGATGCTTTCCGAGTGGGGCAAGGAGTATCTGTGTGAGGGCAACCGTCGTCGCACTGACCTGCGCCGGTACGACAAGTTCACTCAGGGTCAGTGGTGGTTTTGGGGCCGTACCTCTGAGGACGGCTACGGCCAGATGTCTGCGAAGCGTGACCGCAAGTATGAGTGGTATCCATTGCCTGCGAGTGCCATTGCCGTGAATCCCGGTCTTGTGCAGAATCCGAACTATTAATCTTTACGACCACGAATTTAACGAATTAAAGGAATAGAAGTTTATGAATAAGAAGGTATATAGTCTGTTGCTGTCAGTAATGACCTTGTCGGTTTTGCTGACTGGCTGTAAGAGTGATGAAGCCATCACGTTCGACCATGAGCGCCAGCAGTTTGAGACTCGTTCTGACCGTATCTTATTGGAATACATCGCGCCGTTTGGCACTACTGCCAATGAGGAGGTCTATATCATTGGTCCGTTCAACGGCAACTCGCTTGTTGCCAATGCTGAGGGCAGGTTTGAAATGCCTGTGCTGGACGAGGCTTACAGGCTAACGAAGGCAGAGAAGAGCAATGCCAAGTGGGGTATCTATCTGGATCCGTCGGTTTTCCAGGACGGTCGGACTCTGGGTGACGGTTTCCGTTTCTACTCTGTTACTCAGGGTAATGAGTCGCTGCTTGGTGACAGTGCCGTGTATGCCGTCCATCGTGACAATCCCGGTATCGGTACGTTTACCAATGTCTGGGGTCAGCGTTGGGAGAGCTACTACTGGGGTTCTGAGGGCCCGGAGACAGAGCATGACGGTTTTGTGGTATATGTCATTGATGAGACGGGCTGGGACACGCATCTTTATCAGTGGGGTGACGTGAACAACCTGAACGGGGACTGGCCTGGTGCAGCGCCTACGGGTGTTCAGAGTATCAATGGTGTCCAGTACAAGTACTGGGACATGGGTGAGGCGAACACTGGTCTGAGTCAGCATCTGATTTTCAACGACGGCGGTGCCGGTCAGCAGCTGGCCGACTTCGACTACGTGATAGACCATGACGTGTATCTGAGGATTACCACCGAGGGTGTTGAGGAGATTACGGCCGGTCCGTCGCATGACGGCTATGCGGTATTCGTTGTCAACATCACGACGTGGGATGCCATCACGCTTTACCAGTGGGGTGACGTGAATAACCTGAACGGGGACTGGCCTGGCGCGGAGCCTACGGGGACGCAGGTTGTCGGCGGCATAGAGTTTACCTATTGGGACATGGGTGAGGCGAACACCGGTCTGAATCAGAACCTGATTTTCAACAACAACGGCGGTGGCATACAGTTGGCAGACTTTGCCTATACGATTGACCATGACGTGTATCTTGAGGTGAGCGATGCCGGTGTGAAGGAGATTGATCCTTACAGCTATGGTGGACAACAGACGACGGACAACGGACAACAGACGACGGACGAGAAGGTGATTATTGCCGTGAAGAACAGTGTGGGCTATGCAGACCCTCATCTGTATGTATGGGGCGACAGTGAGGCCTGTGGCGGCTGGCCGGGTTCGGCTCCTGTAAAGGTGACGGATAATGGCTGGTATTTGTTTGAGTTGCCTGCTGGCGGTACGTTCAACCTGATTCTGAACGACAATGGCAGTCCTCAAGTGGATGGTCCGGCTGTATTGACGTCGGGCAGTTATTTCTTCGACGTGAACAGTGTGTGGGAAGAGTCTCCCAACAGGGTGACCATAGAGAATGGCGGTATCTATGCCGACCCATGTCTTTATGCGTGGGGTGCCGGTGAGATCTATGGCGGCTGGCGCGGCATCAGGCCCAGCAGCAATGAGAACGGCACGTTGGTGTTTCCGTTGCCTAACGACGGCGGTGAATACAATCTGATACTGAACGGTGACGGGGGTGTGCAGCAGGACATTGCAACGGTCACTGCCAACCGGAGCTATACGTTTACGGCAAACTAAGGTGGCATGAGAAGGAGTGATATATATCGGCTGGTGAGAGGCATGACGGCATTTCTGCCGTTCTGCCTTCTCACCCTTTTGCCTTTCCCCGCTGCGGGTCAGGACTATGTTGACGTCATCAACACGATGTCGGGAGGCCGTGCTGCGGGTCATCAGGTGATATACGAGATGAATGTCGGCTCGTTTACGGAGTCGGGCACGTTTGCCGCTGCGGGGCAGCGGCTTGGTGAGCTGAAGTCGCTGGGTATTGACATTGTGTGGCTGATGCCCATCTATCCTCGTGGCGGTGGCATCAACAGTCCCTACGCTGCCACCAATTTCCGGCAGACGAATCCTGCGTACGGCACGATAGCGGACCTGCGGGCATTTGTCGGTGCTGCGCATGGGCTGTCGATGCAGGTATGGCTTGACTGGGTACCGAACCACACGGCGACGGATGCGGACTGGGTGACGACTCATCCGGAGTACTACAAGAAGAGCGGCGGCAGTTTTGTGCATCCGAACAACTACGGTGACGTCTATCAGCTGGACTACGGCAATGCGAGTCTGCAGGAGGCGATGAACGACTGTCTGAAGTTCTGGATTGACGAGGCGGACATTGACGGCTACCGCTGTGACTACATCAGCAGTAACGACATTCCCACGTCTTACTGGCAGAGTGCTATTTCTGAGATCAAGAACTACAAGAGCGGCAAGGTGATCAGCTTCCTGGGTGAGGCGGACATTGCGCAGGACGTGACGCGGCTGAAGGCCGTGGGTTTTGACTACGACTATGCGTGGGCGTACCAGAGCAGTCTGGTCAGCTATGGCGGCGCGGGTGTCTATGCCGCTCCGCTGAAGGCGAATGCGGACAAGCTGCTGAACGCCTCGTCGGGTGTGTCCTTCGGGCGCATGCTTTATCTGACCAATCATGACCAGAACTGGAACGAGGGGAAGAAGACGCTGGCCGAGAAATACGGGAGTAACCGCTATCCGCTGACGGTGCTGGCCTACACGCTCTATGGCATGCCGCTGATATACAACGGTCAGGAGACTGGCGGGGGTCAGGCTCTCAACTATTTCCAGGACACGAAGATCGACTGGTCGTCGAGGGACGACAAGATGCTGAACACGCTGCGCACGCTGACGGCGCTGAAGCATGCCGTCGCGGCACTTGGCGACAAGACGGGGGTGAAGTGGACAACAAGCCCCCTCTCCAGCTCCCCCGAGGGGGAGGGACAACAGACGACGAGCAGTAGTGTGCTGGCTTTTACGCGCAAGTCGGGTGACAGTGAGGTGCTCGTTGTGCTCAATATGTCGAACAGTAACGTCAGTGCCACGCTGACGGGGCTGACTGCGGGTCCCTGGAGTCTGTGGCTCAACAGTGAAACCATTGCGCAGGGCGTGAGCCGCAAGCAGCTGTACCTCTCGACGACCCAGACCTTCAGTCTTGAGCCGAAGGGCTACCGTGTCTATGTCAGGGGTACTTTTCCGGAGGAGGATCTTCCTGTCCCTGAGGTCTATGTGCCGACACTGGAGGGCAGCGACGAGATCAGCCTTTTCTTTGAGACGCCGTCTGCCGACAGCTATGCCGTGTGGGTATGGGGAGACCTGGGTGGCGGCGAGGCTTACTGCAGCAACACTTCTTGGCCGGGTGACGTGATGACGCTGATGGGGCAGACCTCCAGCGGCCGCTACGTCTATAAGCGTACGCTGACGAAGGCCAGTGAAGCGCCCCAGTACCTCATCATTTCGAAGGGGGGCGGGGCTACCAAGATCTACGACGGCGTGGCCTTCGTGAACCACGGCTACTATGTAGAGGGGCAGGATACGCCGACACAGGTTATTACTGACAACGGACAACAGACCCCCTCTTCCGTCCCCCCGAGGGGGGAAACGCATGCGCAGAAAGCCTCCCCTCGGGGAGGTTTGGAGGGG
>CAJOQT010000080.1 GCA_905236875.1 uncultured Prevotella sp.
CAATCACGATAAGTACTACAAATAATGTGTAAAGTGTCATTTTTTTGTTTTTTTATTGTTACTATTTATTATTAATTTCTCTAAGAAACGTATTTGGTCTGCAAAGTAAGCATTTTTTTTCGGATATGCCAAACTTAATCGCTGAATTATTTCCAAAGCCTTCGAATATCTGCCTTGTTTGACATAAATTCGGGCTAAAGTCTCCGTAAAATACTCTTCTTCCTCCGTTTTTTCCTCTTCAGCATCCAACTCAGGTACATACTCGGGCGTGTCGTTCAGGACAATGCGTCCAGACTCCTGTTCGATGAAGTTGTCTATCAGCTGCTGGCCTTTCAGCATGGGCACCTCTCCGCCCTCCGACATCTCACGCTCACTCTCGAGCAGGTAGGCCACATAATCGACGGCTGCATCGGCAGGTGTCGGCTTGCGACGGGCCTTCTTTTCGTCATCATCCTCGTCCTTGGGAATGGAATCGAGGAAGTTCTCGATAAGCGACATCGTACGATTACCTGTCGGCTGCACGTCTGTCTCTTCTTTCTGCTGGCGCGTGGGCAGCTTGTAATGGGCAGCCTCCACGAGTTGGAAGATGACCTTGCGGTCGGTAATATAGATGGCCGCCTTCCTCAGTTCCTCGTCGAACGTAGGGTCGTGGAGGATATAGAGGTTGTGCAACAGCAGCAGACGTGCCGTCTGGAAATAGGGATAGAGCGCCAATATCGAACGCAGCTCGTACAGGCTGTCCCTGTCGAGACGTTCCGGATGATTGATATATTCGGTCAGCTCCATAACTCTAACTTCCAATTTCAAACTACAAACTCCAGACTCTTACCAGTTAGCCGCCGTAGCATTGAATATCTGGTCAACGATATCCTTGATCATCTGCGTCACCAGCTCCTCCTGGACAGAGTTCAGCGTCTGTGTCGAATCGTATGTCGAGGTGGCAGTAAACTGCTTCTCGAAGTCTTCCTCATGTCTCTTGTTGTTCGTAAAACGCACATTGACTGTGATGGACAACTCCGTCTGCGCAGAATATCCCTCGCTGGAAACGCCCTTGTTACGCTGTTCATAGCGCATAATCTCACCCTCCAGCTTCCAGTCGCCGTCACGCTTCACCTGGACCAGCTTGGTATGACTGGAATACTGGTCCCTCAACTCATTGTTGAACATGGGTCCCATAGGTCCCCAGACATAGTTGGAACGAATGGGGAAATCTACTATCTGAATGGTCTTCACCTGCGAATAGTCGATACTGGCTCCACTGAACTTATAGCTCACGGAACAGCTTAAAAGTAAAAGCGTAAAAAGTAAAAAAGGAATAAAGCACAGTCCGTATTGCTTCAACCTCCTGTACAGCGTACGGTCGCTGATGCCCAGCTCCTGTGCGGCTTTCTTGCGATTGCCGCCATTACGTTCCAATGCCTTTTCCAGCATCTGCCGGCTCAAATGGTTCAGATTGAGATTTTCAAACTCACGATCGACTTCCACATACTCCTCAGCCTCGGCATCCTCCATCGCTGGAGTCATGGGATGAATGGACTGAATGGGGTTGATAGGGGCCAACTGCGTATTTGGCAATGAGTCGGTGGAGATCTGCGTGACGGGAGTCCCCGTCTGAACATCCTCTAACTGCTTCTTCAGCAGACTCATCTCGCGACGCATGTCGTTCACATTGCCACGCAACTCAAAGAGAATCTTGTAGAGGATCTCACGCTCACTCTCGAACGAGTGCTCACCTTCGCGGTGGATGGTTGCCAGCTGAGTGCTCTCCTGATCCTGCGGAACGAACTGCAACAGCACCTCAGGCGTGATGACACGGTCGGTACTCAGTATCGACATCTGCTCCGTGATGTTCTTCAACTGTCGCACATTGCCCGGCCACTTGTAGCGCATCAGCAGCTGCTTGGCCTCATCGGTCAGCACCACCTTGTCCATACGGTACTTCTCTGCCATCTGCATGGCAAACAAACGGAACAGCAGGACGATGTCCTCGCCTCGGTCACGCAACGGCGGCATCTGCACAGGCACCTGATTCAGACGATAGTACAAATCCTCACGGAAGCGTCCTTCGCTGATGGCCTGGCGGATATTGACATTCGTTGCAGCCACAATGCGTACATCGGTCTTGCGTACCTCAGTTGCTCCAACAGGAATGTATTCGCCCGATTCCAGCACTCGCAGCAGGCGCGCCTGGGTTGCCATCGGCAGTTCTCCCACCTCGTCGAGGAACAATGTTCCCTTGTGGGCAACGCCAAAATAGCCAGGCGAGTCATTAATGGCACCAGTAAACGAGCCTTTCACATGACCGAACAGCTCGCTGTCGATGGTTCCTTCAGGAATAGAACCGCAGTTGATGGCAAAGTATTTCTCCCGACGACGCGGAGAATTGTCGTGTATAACACGGGGAATAATCTCCTTACCCACGCCACTTTCGCCAACAATAAGCACAGACAAGTCCGTCGGCGCCACCTGTAGGGCGACGTACAACGCACGATTCAATGCCTCGCAGTTTCCTACGATATTGTATCGCTGCTTGATGCTTTGCAGTTCCGAAGTATTCATTTTAGCGCACAAAGGTACAAAATAATTACGAATTATGGCTTATGAATTATGAATTATTTTGTTTTGGCTGTTCTTTCTTTACCGTGAAACGTGCTTTCTCGCCATCTTCACGCTTCTCATGATACAGTTTTGGAAGCGGATTGGCAAACGGGACATCGTAATTCTGACGGTTGCGATAGATGTCAATGGCAGTATAGATAGCCTGACGGAACGACTGCTCATCGGCCATTCCCTTGCCGGCAATGTCGTAGGCTGTTCCGTGATCGGGTGAGGTGCGCACGATGGGAAGTCCTGCCGTAAAGTTCACGCCACTTTCCAAAGCCAGCGTCTTGAACGGTGCAAGTCCCTGGTCATGATACATCGCCAGTACACCGTCGTAGCGGCTATACATACCACTTCCGAAAAAGCCGTCGGCAGCATAGGGACCAAAGGTCTGAATGTTGTTTTCTTCCAGCTCGGCAATAGCAGGAATGATGATGTCCTGTTCCTCCGTACCCAGCACGCCACCGTCGCCAGAATGGGGGTTCAGCGAAAGGATAGCAATACGCGGACTGGAGATGCGCAAATCACGCTTCAATGCCTGATGGAAGATGGTTGCCTTCTCGACAATAGCCTCCTTAGTAATGGCTTGTGCCACATCCTTAATGGGCAGATGGGTGGTTACCAGCGCCACACGCAGCGTGTTGTTCATCAGAATCATCAGCGCCTTGTGTCCTTCGCCGACACACTGCTCGATATATTCCGTATGACCACAGAAATGGAACGAGTCACTTTGTATCGTATTCTTGTTGATAGGGGCAGTAACCAGCACGTCATACAGCCCCTGACGATAGTCGGCCATCGCACGATCCAGTGCCTTGAGTGCAGCCGCTCCCGCCTCCTTGGAAGGAGTTCCCAGTTCCACCTTTACCTCGTCTTCAAAGACTGCCAGCATGTTAAGCCTTCCGTCCTGCATGTCTTCGGCCTTCTCTATGATGCTGAAATTGGTCTGCAAGTCAAGTGCCTTGCGATGATAGGTAGCCACTTTGGGCGAACCATAAATGATAGGCGTACACAGTTCCAGCATCATAGGGTCGGCAAAGGCCTTCAGTATCACTTCATAGCCGATACCATTGGTATCTCCTTGCGTGATTGCCACGCGTATTTTCTTGTTCTCCATCTTATAGAATATGTATTATTACTTATTGATAATATTGATCGATTCCACAATTTCCGACAGGCGACGCACCATGTCCTGCTTCTTCCTGCCTGGCGCATAGACAAAGCCGTCGGCAACGACGACACGATGGCGGAGACTGTCAACGACGGCACAGCATACGAAAGGGCCGCCCATCGCGTCACCTTCCATCTGCCAAAGCCCACTCAGCTTCAGACGCCGGATGCCGTTTGCATGGGTCAAGGCATAGCTCACACTTCGGCGTACTGTCGTCATATAGATGCTGTCTGTCGCACCTTTCACGTGCAGCTGCATGACGGAGTCGCGTTTTTCCACCAGCTCGACACCGTCCAAGCGCTCGCCCCTGTAGCTATACAGACAGAGGTTGCGCTGTCTGAACGCATCGCCATTCGACAGCCAGACGAAGCAGCTGTCGGTTTTTACCGTCTGCATATCGACAGGATGTTCTATCGATACAGCGTCAAGCAGACTGCCTGACGGCTGTCCGTCTGTTGCAGACTGCGGTGTACCGCCACAACCACTGAGCAACAGGATAGCCAGTCCCCACCTTACTCTCATGACTGCTGCTGACGTTTTGCCGTACTCAACAAGCCACAGGCGGCGAAGATGTCCTGTCCCCGGCTGGCACGAATAGTGGTAAACACGCCGTGCTTGGTCAAATAGTCGCGCATAGCCTCCATACGCTGCTCGTCAGACGACGGCAGATCGACACCTGGTATCTCATGGAAACGTATCAGGTTGACGCGACATTCAAGCCCTTCCACCAGCCTGACAATCTCACGGGCATGCAGGGGCTGGTCGTTCAGACCACCGAAACAGATGTATTCGAACGAGCAACGGCGCTGGTGCGTGAAGTCATATTGCTTCAACAACTGCACCGTCTGTTCTATGGTCTGGGCACGTTCTGCAGGCATCAGCCGCAGACGCTGCTCATGTATGGCCGAATGCATGGAGATAGCCACATGACACTGACTCTCATCGAGAAAACGTTTCAGCTTGTTGGGCACTCCGACCGAACTGACGGTGATGCGCTTGGGACTCCATGCATAGCCCCAGTCGGCTGTCAGCACTTCAGTAGCCTGCAGCACATGGTCGAGGTTATTCATTGGCTCTCCTTGTCCCATGAAGACGATGTTCGTCAGTCGTTCCGCCTCTGGTAGTGCATAGATTTGGTTGAGGATGTCGGCTGTTGTGAGGTCTCCCTCCCACCCCTGCTTGCCAGTCTGACAGAACAGGCAGTTCATCTTACAGCCCACCTGACACGAGACACAAAGCGTGGCACGGTCGTCATCGGGAATGAACACGGTTTCCACAAACTTCCCGTTCTCCACAGGAAAAAGATACTTAATAGTTCCATCCTTCGAACGCTGACAGTCCAAGGGCGGCAAAGCACCCACCTCACAGGCTTCAGAGAGACGCTGTCGGTTCAGTTTTGAGATATTCGTCATCTCCTCTATCGACTGTACATGCTTCACGTACAGCCACTGGGCAACCTGCTTCGCCGTAAAGGCTGGCATACCCAACGCCAGCACCATTTCCTTCAGTGCTGCAGGCGTCATTCCGATGAGTCGTCTCTTGCCGTTCTCCATTTCGTTTGCAAAGGTACGAATAAGTGAGTGAAATACCAAATATATTTGAGTATTTACTTGCTGACAAGCACTATCTGCCGTTCAAGTCCACGCTGGCTGTCCTTGACGGTTAGCGTGATGCTGCCCACATTCCGGGTTGTTCGGACGAGAACGACCAGCTGACCGCTGAACAGCTTCATCCTTGGCTCAGTAAACGGTTCCAGACTCGTGGCATCACCGTTACAAACAGCTTGGAACGTTCCTTCACCGCTGACTTCGAAGGTCAGCTCATCGTCGGCAGTGGGACAGAAAACGCCATTGGCATCAGCCAACGATACCGTAATAAACGCAATATCGTCACCGTCGGCCTTTAAGACATTACGGTCGGCAACCAATTGTAACTGGGTAGGAGTACCAGCTGTAACCTGCCTAGTACGGGCAGCTTCCCTACCCTGTTCGTCATAAACCACGACCTCAATGGTACCTGGCTCATATTTCACTTCGTTCCAGCGCAGGCGGTAACGGTCCAGACGTTCTGCTACATTTTTCTTCAGACGCCCTTGCGAACGGCCGTTGACAAACAGTTCGGCCTCTGGATAATCAGTATATACATAAACAGGAGTCACCTCTCCCTCACGGCCCGGCCACGTCCAGTGCGGCAATACGTGAAGCGTATGCTCGCTGGTGTTCCAATGGCTGCGGTAGAGATAATAACGGTCCTTGGGCAGACCCGCCAGGTCGCAAATGCCGAAATAACTGCTGCGGCTCGGCCAGTATTCATCATACGGAGTAGGTTCACCCAGATAGTCATAACCCGTCCAGACGAACTCCCCAATCACCCAGCTGTAGTCATCCTGCCAAACCCAGTCGTCGTCAGGCAGGTTCGACCACGGGCACCACTCCACATCATAGCTGGAACACTGGCCGTCAGCATGTTCCAATGCCGTCGGATCGTAATTGGGTGAATAAGATGCAAACTGCGAATAGTCAGTAGGAACCACCGGGAACTTATAAACGCCACGCGAGCTGACTGTCGATGCTGTCTCGCTGCCCAGCAGGAAACCGCAGGGCAACTGGCGAATGTTGTCCAAGTACTTGTGTACACGATAGTTGAAGCCAGGCACGTCCATCACCTGTGCGAAGCCGCTCTTCAGCGCATCCTCGGCACGGTCCATGCCCTGAGTGACGGGACGCGTGGGGTCCAGCCTGTGGCAGATATCCTGCAGGTGACGGGAAATATCGCGGCCTTCCTCGCTCCACTGCTCCGGTATCTCGTTTCCGATAGACCACATCACAATACTTGGATGGTTACGGTTGCGGAGTACCAGGTTCTCAATGTCGCGGTCGGCCCACTCCTTGAAGAAACGGGCATAGCCGTTCTTGCACTTCGGATAGATCCACATGTCGAACGACTCGGCCATTACCATCATGCCTAACGAGTCGCAGATATCCATCTGCCACTGGCTCGGCATGTTGTGAGCGGTACGTATGGCATCGGCTCCCATCTCCTTCATAATCAGTATCTGGCGTATCAGTGCCGCCTTGTTCACTGCTGCCCCAAGCGGTCCCAGGTCGTGGTGCAGGCATACACCCTTCAGCTTACGCGTCTGTCCGTTCAGTTGGAAGCCTCCTTCGCTTGATACCCTGATGGTACGGATGCCGGTCTTGAGCGTCTGTTCGTCAACAACCTGCCCATTATTAATTATGTTCACACGTACATTATATATATAAGGAGACTCTGGAGACCAAAGATTCGGCTGGCTGACGTCCAGAACCAGCGACACCTCGCCTGATGCACCTACCGTCTGGCACCCTTCTGCCACCTGACGTCCCTCCCTGTCCAGCAAAGAGACACAAAGCGCCTGGCCTGTTTGGGGGCTAACCACTCTCACCGACACACTGACCACTGCCTTGTCGTCGTGTATGGACAACGTACGGACACAGGTGGTCCAGGCGTCAATATGGCTTTGCGGAGTCAGTACCAGCTCGACAGGACGATAGAGACCGCCGCCAGGATACCAGCGTGAGCTCTCCTCAACATTGCGGAGATCTACCTCGACCACATTCTCGCCGACATGCAGCAGCGCTGTCGCATCAATACGGAAAGCGTTGTATCCGTAGGCCCAGTGACCCGCTTCCTGGCCGTTGACCTTCACGACCGGCTCGCTCATAGCTCCGTCGAACACCAGTTCGGCATGCCCGAAGGAACGGTCAATGCTGACAGTTGTCTTGTAGTGTCCTTCTCCTATCCAGGGCAACGCACCACTGCGACCGCTCTTCTCCGTGGCCTGTGTCTCGCCATTCTGTTCGATAGCCACCATCTGCAGGTCCCACTTCTTGTCGAACGGACCGCTGATGGCCCAATCGTGAGGAATCGTCACCTGCTGCCAGGCTACGCCGTCACGTGAGAACTGCCACTGCCGCAAATTCTGCGAACGACGCTGCGCCGACACACCAAGCACGACGAAACAAAGGGAAAGAACCAGATACCATTTCTTGCTATTCATTGCTGTTTAGACTTTAGTTGTTGTAATTTCCATACAAAGGTAAGCATTTTCTGTTACTTCTGCAAACAAACACACAAAAAAAGCCTCCGCAGTTGAACCGCAGAGACTTTTTATTGTTAAAAGAACAATGTGTTCCGTTTACTTTGCAACGTCGTTGAATGTAGCAACGCGGTTGAACTCAATCTCCTCGAAGAGCTGATCGGTAGGACCACAACCGATAGCGGTCAGGCGGTTTGCAGCAATCTTGTACTTCTTGATGAGAGCGTTCTTAACGGCATTTGCACGATCCTCAGACAGCTTCTGGTTCAGCTCGAGGCTTCCCTCGGGAGAAGCATAACCCTTGATCTCAACCTTTGCCTCAGGATGATTCTTCATGTAAGAAGCAATCAGCTCAATCGGAGCATACTGGGCAGCGTCGATAGTGCTCTTACCCTTGCGGAAGAGAACGGTCGGCTGGAGGTTGGTAGCAGTAGCGGGCTTCACGTAGATAGGCTCGGTAGGACGGCTGTTGCAAGCGTCGAGAGCAGCCTGCAGGTCACGGATCTGACCGTCCTTAGCAGACAGCAGAGCGTCTCTGTCGTTCAGGCTGGCGCGCAGCTCGTTGATCTTTGAGTTCAGACCGTCGATCTCATTCTGGTCGCGGAGCTCAGCAATCTTGAAGTTGTGAGTGCCGTTGCTGTTACCGAACTTGTAGTTCAGACCTACGAGACCACCAAGAGTAGCAGAATTGATGTTGTACTCAAGATGATCCTGTCCGTTTAGGGCATAGAGCATGTATGGCTCAATGTAGAGCTGAACAGCCTTTGCAGAACCCAGGTTGAAGACAAAGTCAAGAGCAACCTTTGAAGTCCAGGCATTGTGACCATCGCGTGTGCCGATAGTCTTACCACTGTTGAACTTGAAAGCATGTGCCCAGCCAAGACCAGCCAGGAAGTAAGTTTCAAATGCACGAGGCTCGCCAGGATAGCCACCCAGCCAGTTGCTGAGGTTTGCCATACCCAAGAAAGTCAGGTTGAAACCCTTAGGTGATCCATCACATGGCTCCAGAGGCTTGTCGCCGAAGAAGGCAGAACCTTCAATAGACATACCTAATGCAGGAGTAAAAAAGCGACCAACACGCAGACCTGCCACGGGGTTGAGATTCTTCAGGACCTTGTAGTTCCGAGCAGGAGCCTGAACACCACCATTGACACCAATAAACCAGTTGTCAAAGTTCGTGCTCTCCTCCACGGTCTGAGCAGTCATTGTCTGTGCTGAAAAAGCAGCAACAGCAAGCATTAAAAATAGCTTTTTCATGTTTTGATAATTTTTGTTTATAAGTTAAAATCAGTTTCTTATCTTACGTTTTCGATTGCAAAATAAATAAAAAAAATCATTAATACCAAGAAAAACCGACTAAAAGTTCACTTTAAGTACTAAAAAATGACATTTTAGGCCGTTTCCGCTGGAAAGAACTTTCTTTTTTACTTTATTTATGCCTCGATATCTGCGTCAGGAGCATCCTGCGCCTTCTTGGTGGACTTGCGAATAGAACGCTTTCTGGTCTTCTTCTCGGTTGCGTTTACCTTATCGAGTTTAACACCTGCCAGCTCCGGATCAATCATGATACGTCCGCAGTATTCACATACGATAATCTTCTTGTGCATCTTGATGTCAAGCTGACGCTGGGGCGGAATCTTGTTGAAGCAACCGCCACAGGCATCACGCTGCACATAGACAATACCCAGACCATTGCGGGCATTCTTGCGGATACGCTTGAACGAAGTGAGCAGACGGGGTTCGATCTTGGCCTCCAGCTCCTTCACCCTCATCTTCAGCTTGTCCTCTTCGGCACGAGTCTCTTCCATAATCTCGTCCAGTTCATCCTTCTTCACTTCAAGGTCGTTCTTGCGCTCCTCGATAGCAGCCTGGTTGGCATTCAGCTCTTCCTGCTTCTCGGCAATGCGAGCCTGAGCCTCCTTGATCTTCTTGTTGCACAGCTCGATCTCCAGCGTCTGGAACTCAATTTCCTTGCTCAGCGTGTCATACTCACGGTTGTTCTTCACGTCGTTCAGCTGCTTCTGATAGCGAGCCACACTGGTCTGGGCGTCGATAATCTCACCCTTCTTCTGTGTCACCGCCTTCTGGAACTCATCAATATCGCGCTGAATCTTCTCAATACGTGTAGAGAGACCCTCGATCTCATCTTCCAGGTCTTGTACTTCCAGGGGCAGTTCACCTCTCAAGGCACGCTTCTCGTCAATAGCCGAGAGTGCCGTCTGCATCTGATAGAGGGTCTTCAGGCGCTCCTCTACCGACAGGTCCATTGGATCTTTCTTTGCCATAACTAAAGCCCCCCTCTTATCCCCCAATAGGGGGAGGCCGTCATCAGGGGCACGGGCCAATTTGTTATCTAGTAATACACTATCGGATTCGTGTTTGTCTCTGCGATGCAGGTCTTCACTCCTGGACACTCCGTATTGATAATATCTCGGAATATCTCGCTGGTAAACTGCTCACTCTGGTAGTGACCGATGACACAGATCTGAATCTCCTGCTCGTGATCGAAATACACATGATAGTGCATCTCACCCGTCACAAAGGCATCGGCTCCAGCCTTGACAGCATCAGGCAGCATGAAGTCGCCAGCGCCACCACAGATGGCAACCTTACGGATAGGACGTTCCAACAGCTCGTTGCACATGGCACACCCCACATTGAAGCGCTCCTTTACCATCTGCACAAAGTCGCGTGACGACATTGGTTCAGCCAGTTCTGCAACAACCATAGGACACTTGGCCTCATCCTTGCAAACTGCACCCTGCAACTCATCTTGCTTCTTGTTCCCTGCACCTTGCCCATTAATAGGCGTCGCACCCATCTTCTCAGCAATCTTGAAGTTCACGCCACCAATAGCATTATCCATATTGGTATGCATCGATATGATACAGATGTCGTTCTTGATGGCCTTGATGACACAACGAGGCACATAGCCGTCGTCGCTGACCTGCTTCAGGCCATGGAACAGCAGCGGATGGTGGCTCACAATGAGGTTACACCCCTTACGGATGGCTTCGTCAACTATCTTCTCGTTGACGTCCAGACACAACAATGCCCCTGAAACCTCCGTCTCTGTCAGTCCAACTTGCAGGCCAGCATTATCCCAGCTTTCCTGCAAGGGCAGAGGCGCGAATCGTTCAAGGGCGCTAAGCACTTCTCTTATCTTCACGCTTTATAAGCTTTTATTTGTAAGGCTACGCGAGCTGTCTCGCCGCCTTTTGGCGGCAAAGGTACGCATTTTCCTGCAAACCACCAAATTTTCGCCCAACAATTTATGTTCCCACCACCCATCACCTAACACCAGAGTGCCCGTCGGTTCGCCGACGGGTTCCACCAAACACCCCGCTCGGCTTTGCCGCTTTGTACCTTCAGGTCAAAGAACACCCCATCCCCCTACATGTATTTTTTTTGCGAAATTAATGTCAAACTCCCTGATAATCAGCGGGTTAAGGTGTGACATTGTGACAAAAGTACCCAAAATTTAAGAGAATTTAACTCAAAAACGTGCATTTTACTGCAAAAAAATGCACGATTTTTATATAATAATGAACACGACAACGAATAAAAAGGACTATTTTAACAACGAATTTTACGAATTTCACGAATTAAGGCTGCGCCCCCATTCGTAATATTCGAATCAAATTAATAATATTATGCGCAGCCTAAATTCGTGTAATTCGTGTAATTCGTGGTCGTAAAAAACTATACGGGTTATTGTGTTAGGGAGTTAGAGCTATATATAACGGAAGATTCCCAGCATGGGAACATTTTATTCCAAGCATGGGAACATTTTATTCCAAGCATGGGAACATTTTATTCCAAGCATGGGAACGATTTATTCCCAGCATGGGAACGATTTATTCCCAGCATGGGAACGATTTATTCCCACTATGGGAACTACCTGTTCCCATGCTGGGAATCTTTCTTTCATGCCGTATCAAACTCACGAACTATCCGTATCAAACTCACGAACTATCCGTATCAAACTCGCTGACATGCCGTTTCAAACTCGCTGACATGCCGTTTCAATAATACAAAAAG
>CAJOQT010000081.1 GCA_905236875.1 uncultured Prevotella sp.
AACATATATTGTAGATATGATTCAGATTACTTTTCCCGACGGATCTGTTCGCTCGTATGAGCAGGGCGTGACGGGTTTTGAGATTGCTGAGAGCATTTCGCCGGCTCTGGCACGTGACGTTTTGAGTTGCGCAGTGAATGGCGAGACTGTCGAGTTGAACCGCCCCATCATGGAGGATGCCCAGCTGGAACTCTTCAAGTGGGATGACGAGCAGGGCAAGCATACGTTCTGGCATACCAGTGCGCATTTGCTGGCCGAAGCGTTGCAGGAGTTGTATCCTGGCATACAGTTCGGTTTCGGTCCCGCCATCGAAAATGGTTTCTTCTATGACGTGCTGTTGAAAGACGGTGAGATGATCAAGGAGAGTGACTTCCCGAAGATTGAGGACAAGATGCGTGAACTGGCTTCAAAGAAAGAGCCCGTCGTGCGCCGTGAGGTTGCCAAGGCCGAGGCGCTGAAGGCGTTTGCTGCCGACGGTCAGACCTACAAGTGCGAGCACATCGACCAGGATCTTGAGGACGGAACGATCACTACATACACACAGGGTACGTTTACTGACCTGTGCCGTGGCCCGCATCTGGTGAACACAGGAGCCATCAAGGCTGTGAAGCTGACAAGTGTGGCTGGTGCCTTCTGGCGCGGCGATGCCACCAAGCAACAGCTGCAGCGCCTATATGGTATCTCGTTCCCCAAGAAGAAGATGCTCGACGAGTATCTTGTGATGCTTGAAGAGGCCAAGAAACGCGACCATCGTAAGATTGGCAAGGAGATGGAGTTGTTTATGTTCTCAGAGAAAGTTGGTAAGGGTCTTCCCATCTGGCTGCCAAAGGGAACGGAACTGCGTCTGCGTTTGCAGGATCACTTGCGCAAGGTTCAGAAGCGTTTTGGTTATCAGGAAGTTATTACCCCGCATATTGGTAGCAAGAATCTTTATATTACCAGTGGTCACTGGGATCACTATGGCAAGGATTCCTTCCAGCCCATCACAACTCCAGAGGAGGGTGAGGTGTATATGCTGAAGCCCATGAACTGCCCCCACCACTGTGAGATTTTTGCCTGGAAGCCCCGTTCGTATCGTGACCTGCCTCTGCGCATCGCTGAGTTTGGAACGGTATATCGCTACGAGCAGTCGGGTGAACTGCACGGATTTACCAGGGTACGTAGTTTCACGCAGGATGATGCCCATATTTTCTGCCGCCCTGACCAGGTGAAGCAGGAGTTCCTGAATGTGATGGATATCATCGGTATCGTGCTGACAGCCTTCGGCTTCAACTTCGAGGCACAGATTTCACTGCGCGATCCCAACGACCACGAGAAATATGTGGGAACCGACGAGGACTGGGCACTGGCAGAGCGCGCTATCGTCGAGGCCTGTGAAGAGAAGGGATTGCCTGCCAAGGTGGAATACGGTGAGGCTGCTTTCTATGGTCCGAAGCTCGACTTTATGATCAAGGATGCCATCGGCCGCCGCTGGCAGCTGGGTACCATTCAGGTGGATTATAACCTGCCGAAGCGCTTCCAGCTGGAATATACTGACGAGGACAACACGAAGAAGACACCCGTGATGATTCACCGTGCTCCATTCGGAAGCCTGGAGCGTTTCACTGCTGTGCTCATCGAACACACCAGCGGTCACTTCCCCCTGTGGCTCACACCTGACCAGGTGGCTATTCTGCCGCTGTCGGAGAAGTACAACGACTATGCCTTCGAGGTGATGAAGCAACTTGACTTGGCTGGAGTACGTGCCCAGGTCGATGACCGCAACGAGAAGCTGGGTCGTAAGATTCGTGACAACGAGCTGAAGCGTATTCCCTATATGCTCATTGTCGGTGAGAAGGAAGCTGCCGAAGGTCTTGTCTCCATGCGTCAGCAAGGTGGTGGTGAACAGGCTACCATGACTATTGCTGAATTTGCAAAGAAGATCAACGATGCCGTGGCTGAGATGACGAAAGACTTCTGATTCCCATTGTCTTACAAATCAAGAAACGACCACTATGAAGAAAGTATTAGTGTTGATGCTTGCGATGTTGCTGACCATACCGACAATGGGACAGCGACTACGCTATGCCCTGATAAAGGATGAAGGCGGTCTGACGAATGTGCGTAAGGGTCCGGGTACGAACTATAGCATTGTGGAGAAACTGCCCGACGGCTCGCCGGTGCTCGTGGGAGCATCGAGCGGCGGCTGGACGAAGGTGTATAACAGCTATACAAACGCTGATCCGGACCTGATGGGCTGGATATCTACGAGTAAGCTAATATTTGTCAAGCGGCAAGGAGCTTATAAGCAGGTCGGTATGGTAAAGCAGGAAGGCGGCTATACCAACATCCGCAAAGGACCAGGAACACAATATCCCATAGTGGAAAAAGTGAAGGACGGCAGCTTCATTCTATGGAGTGGTGACTATAATGACAAGTGGAAGGCAGTCTATACTCAACAAGGAAGACTGCGGGGCTACATCAGCGGCAACAAGATTGATGCTCTGGAGTCCCCACAGTTCTAATAGTACAGCCGAATAAAAATAAACAAAAAATAATTGGCAAAATATTTTGTTAATTCGCTGATTTGTCGTACCTTTGCAGCCGATTTTGCAAGAAGTAGAACTTAAAGTAGTTGATGAAGAACGATAAAATGAAGAATCAGTACCGCGTGAATGAGCAGATTCGCGTTCGCGAGGTGCGTATTGTGGGAGACAATGGAAGCACGGTTGTTCCTACCCGTCAGGCATTGGATATGGCACGCGACCAAGGTGTTGACCTTGTGGAGATATCGCCTAACGCCCAGCCTCCAGTTTGTCGTCTCATTGACTACTCTAAATTCCTCTACCAGCAGAAAAAGCGCCAGAAGGAAATGAAGGCTAAGCAGGTCAAGGTGGAGGTGAAGGAAATCCGTTTCGGCCCTCAGACCGACGAGCACGACTATCAGTTCAAGCTGAAGCATGCTAAGGAGTTTCTGGAGGATGGCAATAAGGTTAGAGCCTACGTGTTCTTCCGTGGCCGTAGCATTCTGTTCAAAGAACAAGGTGAGGTGCTGTTACTCCGTTTTGCCAACGATCTGGAAGAGTGGGGTAAGGTGGAGTCGATGCCGAGTCTGGAAGGAAAGAAGATGTTCCTCTATCTGGCTCCAAAGAAAGCCGGTGTGGCCAAGAAGAGTCAGCAGAAACGCGATAATGAACGTCGCGAGGCTGAGATTAAAGCTGCAGACCGTCTGATGGAAGAGGCTGAGAAGCCTGCCAATGGCGGACTGCTGGCAAATGCCAAAATCAGTGTCGAGGCACTTGAGGCGCTGAAGGAGAAGAGCGAAAGCGGCGATTAAGTGAAGGCAGGACCTGCTGCTTGTAATGTTGAGCGAAAGCCGCTCGAGCGAATACCAAAGGATAATCTGGTGCGTAACGCCCGGTATATGCGTTGCCACCCTATAATAAATAACAATTTAAAATAACAAAAACAATGCCAAAAGTAAAGACAAACTCCGGAGCGAAGAAGAGATTCTCGTTCACCGGAACAGGTAAGATTAAGAGACATCATGCTTACCACAGCCACATTCTC
>CAJOQT010000082.1 GCA_905236875.1 uncultured Prevotella sp.
GCCACCCAGTGTGTGCCACCAGGCCATAGCGAACTTCAGCCAGTCCTTCATCTTCTTTCCCATCACGACCTTCTCGGGCTCGTAATAATGGAAAGCCATCACGTTCTTACTCTCTTTTCCCTCGAAGGGAACCTTGCCTGTAAAGGCGAAATACTCTTTTGCCATATTCATTATTATATTATAGTTGTTATTTCGAAACAAATTCCAGCACTTCCTTCCAATGGGCGTATGCTTCAGCGTAGGCGGCACGGTCGGCAGCCTTGGGCTCGATCACCTGCAGTTTCTCCAGCGTAGCAAAGGCCTCGTTATGGTCCTTATAGATACCTGCACCCATACCTGCACCCTTGGCAGCACCCACGGAGCCGTCGGTCTCGTACAGTTCGATGGTAGCTCCACTGACACCTGCCAGCGTATTGCGGAACAGCGGCGAGAGGAACATGTTGGCTTTGCCGGCATGAATCATCCTGATGTCCATACCCATCTGCTGCATGATTTCCATTCCGTAGCAGAAGGAGAAGACAATTCCTTCCTGGGCTGCACGCACGAGGTGAGCACGGCTGTGTTTGTTGAAATTGACACCGTGAATGCTGCAACCCAGCTCCTTGTTCTGCAGTACGCGCTCTGCACCGTTGCCGAAAGGCATGATACAAACACCGTCGGAACCGATGGGTGCCTGTGCTGCGAGGTCGTTCATCTCTGCATAACCCATGTCGAAGGTGACATTACGATGCATCCATGCGTTAAGGATGCCCGTTCCGTTGATGCAAAGGAGCACGCCAAGACGAGTGGCCTCCCCTGGAGCATGGTTCACGTGTGCGAAGGTATTTACCCGGCTCTTCGGGTCATAGTTCACATCGCCCAACACGCCATATACCACACCGCTGGTACCAGCAGTAGCAGCAATTTCACCTGGTTCAAAAACATTTAATGAAAGGGCGTTATTCGGCTGGTCTCCACCACGATATGTAATAGGAGTACCAGCTTTCAATCCCAGTTCTGCGGCTGCTGCCTCGCTGACTACGCTCTGCTCGGAGAATGTCGGCACAATGTCGGGAATGAACGATGCAGGGATGCCATAGTAGTCGAGCAGGAACTTGGCCACCTGATTCTCCTTGAAGTCCCAGAACATACCCTCGGAGAGTCCGCTCACCGTAGTGTTTGCCACACCGCTGAGGCGCATGGCGAGGTAATCACCGGGAAGCATGATCTTGTAAATCTTGCTGAAAAGCTCAGGCTCGTTCTCACGTACCCATGCCAGCTTGGCAGCCGTGAAATTGCCTGGCGAGTTAAGTAAGTGACTGAGGCACTTATCGCTGCCCAGCTCATTGAAGGCACGTTCTCCATAAGGCACTGCACGCGAGTCGCACCAGATGATGGCAGGGCGCAACGGCTTCAGATCCTTATCAACGCACACCAAACCGTGCATCTGGTACGAAATACCAATAGCTACAATCTCCTCGCCCTTCACGCCGCCGTCGGCCATGATTTTCTGAAGCGACTGCTTGGCATATTGCCACCAGGAGTCCGGTTCCTGTTCTGCCCAGCCCGACTTGACAGCCATAATAGGAGCCTCCTTCTCGGGGAAGAAAGCAGAAGATACACACTTGCCGTTGTCGGCGTTAACCAAAGATGCCTTGACAGAAGAACTGCCAACATCAAAACCTAATAAATATCTGTTTGCCATAATAAATAATGTTTACTCTTTAATAATTATACGTTTTACACCACAAATTTCCCGAAAAAAAAATTAAAAAACAACTTTTTTCGGTTTTTTGTGCATTTTTTTATCATTATTTGACCACAATTAAAAACTTTTGTTTACCTTTGCACGATAGAATGAACATTAGGTTCATATCCGACAGTGGAAACACAGAGATGACAACCACCAGAAAACGACAAGAAATATACGTATATGAAAAGAAAAATTCTGATTTTGGACGACAAGGAGACTATTGCAAAAGTGCTCTCCATCTATCTCATGAGTGACTACGACGTTCAGTGGCTTCCCGACGGTCTTCAGGGAGTGAAGTGGCTACAGGCCGGCAACACCCCCGACTTGATTATCTCGGACATCCGAATGCCAGGAATGCGTGGTGATGACTTCCTGGAATGGATCAAGCAGAACGAGTTGTTCCGCCACATTCCTGTTATTATGCTCAGCAGTGAGGACTCGACCAGCGAGCGTATCCGGTTGTTGGAGATCGGAGCCGTTGACTACATTGTCAAGCCCTTCAATCCTATGGAATTGAAGATCAGAGTAAAGAAAATACTTCCCAACTAATTTCCATACACATTATTTAAATTTAATATGATAGGTGTTGTATATTTAGGGAACAACCCGAAGACGCAAGCCCGTCTGAAATATATTCCTGGACAGTCAGTCAAGATGACGACTGCCTATAAGGAGACAGCATCTATATGCACGCCTCATTTGCCGAACGAGCACTTCATCGTATTTTTCGAGAAAAACGTTCGTAATGAGGACATTACCGCTATCACCTACCTTCGCAAGGAATGCCAGGATGTCTATATTATATTATTGACAGACCAACTGTCGGATGAAGAGAGGAAGATCTATCAGAAATGCGGTATTAACGACACTATCAACAAAGAAGCTTCTATTACCGAGCTCAACAAGAAAGTACAGTTTATTGCAGCCCGAGAGAACATTCTGTTCAGTAATCAGGATGCCAAATACAAGATTCTGAAGTTCAAGATTCCCCTTTGGAAACGTACATTCGACATCATTGTTTCTGGTCTTGCCATCATTTTCCTGTCACCCATCTTCATCATCACGGCAATAGCCATCAAGCTGGAGAGCAAGGGGCCAGTGGTCTTTAAGTCAAAACGCGTTGGAACCAACTATACTGTTTTTGACTTCCTGAAGTTCCGAAGCATGTACGTCGATGCCGAACAGCGGCTGAAAGAGGTCAGCAAGGGACACAACCAGTATGCTGAGACTGATGAGGAGGAGGAAGAAAGCAAGACGGTCATCACGTCTCCGCTTGGCGAAGAGGCCGAACAAGCCATGTTTGACATGGGCATGGAGTCGGAAATGATGATCAGCGACGAGGAAATCATGCTTGTCGGTGATGACTTCGTGGTAGCAGAAAGTGACTTCAACAAACAGAAGGAGGACGAGATCAACAATGCATTCGTCAAGGTAGAGAACGACCCACGAATCACCAAGGTGGGCCGCTTTATCCGTAAATACAGCATTGACGAACTGCCACAGCTGTTCAACATCCTGAAAGGCGACATGTCCATCGTAGGCAACAGGCCTCTCCCACTCTATGAAGCTGAGAAGCTGACCATTGACTCCAGCATTGACCGTTTCATGGCTCCCGCCGGACTTACAGGACTCTGGCAGGTTGAGGAACGCGGAAAGGGTGGCAACATGTCGGCAGAAGAGCGTAAGCAGCTGGACATCACCTACGGACAGACCTACAACTTCGCAATGGACATGAAGATCATCTTCAGGACACTAACGGCATTTATTCAGAAAGAAAACGTATAATTAGATATATAAATATTGTAATGATGAAAACAAGGAACATTCTGCTTGCATGTATGCTGACTATCAGCGGAACTGCCTTTGCGCAGTACGAGAATAGCGGTATCAGCGCAGGTTTCTTCGATTCCAGCGAGAACAGCACCATTAACTTCTCAACTTTCCATTTGCCACCACTTTCCGTTCTGTATGAGAACGCCAAGGAGAACCCAACAATACTGGAAGTGGAGAAAGTGCACGAGTTGGCTTTAGCCGAAGTAGCTAAACAGAAGAGACACATCTTCTCGTATGTCTATGGACATGCCGCCTACAGTTACGGCAAGACTGACATGTGGGGAAACAACTCCTCAACATATAGTACGATGATCTACCAGTTCCAGGGCAGCGAACAGAGCTACTGGAACGTAGGTGTCAACATTGCCGTTCCTTTGGAAGACATCCTCGACCTGGGAGCTTCCGTGAAGCGTAAAAGGCTGGAAGCAGAGGTTGCCCGCCACAAAAGAGATCAGGCCTATGACCAGCTAAAACTTCAAATAGGATCGTTATATTCGAAAATCACGACAAATCTTGTGGCACTGAAGACCACCAGTGAAGCTGCAGCCATCTATCAGGGTGCCGGTCTTTTGAATCAGGAACAGTTCCACCAAGGTGAAATGAACATTGAAGACTTCGCCTGGACCAAGATGCACGAATTGGAAGTCGTTGTCAAATATCAGTCATTGCAGAATGAGATTCTGACCGACATCATTACACTTGAGATACTGACCCATACGCCCATCATGACGAATACTACGACGGAAATCACGCTTGAAGGTGCCATCACCAAGTCACAGCGTCAGTTGGAGCGTGAGAAGCGAGCTCTTGAGAAGCGTATCAAGAGGGAGAATCTGGAAGAGCAGAAACGATTGGCCAAACTTGAAAAGGAAGAGAGAGAAGCCAAGAGAAGAGCAGAGAGAGAAGCCAAGAAAAAGAAAAAATAACCATTGACAATATTGATTTATGGATACATTCAGATATTTAGTCCGTTTTTTATACAAGATTCGCTGGTATCTTGTTATTCTTCCATTGATAGCTCTTATCGTGGCATGGTTCCTGACAAGACACATGCAACGAGTCTATGACACCAATACGACCATCTATACCGGTATGATTACCGGATACAACATGGAAGGTACAGGTTCGGTAGGCGGTAACTCACAGACAAACATCACCAACCTGATGTTGATTATCACGACAGACAACACCATCCATGAGGTTGCACTGCGTTTGTTTGCCCGTTGCATGATGTACGGTAATCCGAACAAGGACAACAACTATATCACAGCCGAGCACTTCCGTGAGCTGAATGCCACAGTACCCGCAGAGGTGAAGGCCCTCATTAAGCACAACAGTGAAGCACAGACGTATGCAAACCTGAAAGCTTATGAGAAGCCTATGCAGGACAACTACATCTTCGGCCTGCTGAACTATCACCAGTACTTCGGCATCAACAACATCACCAGCCGTCTGAAGGTGTTGCAGCTGAACAATAGTGATATTATCGACATTGCCTACTCTGCCAATGATCCTGGTATTGCCTACAACACGCTGGATATCCTGAACGAGGTATTCAAGAAGCAGTACGAGCAGATACGTTTCGGCGAGACGAATAACGTCATCAAGTTCTTTGAGAAAGAGGTAGCCCGTCTCTATCGCATTCTGACGAATGCCGAGGACGATCTTATCCGCTACAACATCTCAAAGCGAATCATCAACTATGCAGAACAAACCAAGCAGCTGACAGTGCTTGAAGCAGCTCAGCAGAGTGCAACCAACGACCAGTTGATGAACTACACGACGACAAAAGCCCTTATGGACTATCTGGAGCGTCAGTTGGGTAACCGCGCACAGATTATCCGTTCTAACCGCGAGTTCACTAACAGCGTCCGCGATATCTCTCGCATACAGTCACGTATCTCCAACCTGCAGCTGATGAGCAGCGAGAACGGCGGTGCCGACGCAGAAGCCCAGCAAGAGCTGGCAAAAGCACAGGAAGACCTCCAAAATGCCACCGGTCGTGTACGTTCACTGACACGAGACATTGAGGCAGCATCCTTCAATACAGAGACAGGCGTCAAGGCCAACAAGATGATTGACAGCTGGCTGGAACAGGTATTAATGCTTGAGAAGGCAAAGGCTATGGCCAACGCACAGGATATCATGCAGCAGCATCTGGATCAGCAATACATGTTCTACGCTCCGATCGGTGCTACCATCGACCGTAAAGACCGTCACATCGGCTTCATCGAGGGCAACTACATGGAAATGCTGAAGGCTCTGAACGCCGCCCGTCTGCGTCAGCGTAACTTGCAGATGACAACAGCATCACTACGTGTGCTCAATCCACCAATGTTCCCGCTGAATGCACAGCCTACCAACCGTCTGATGATTCTGTTGGGTGCCTTCGTGCTGACATTCATGCTGACAGCACTCTACTTCTTCATCATCGAGTTGCTTGACCGCACTCTCCGCGACCGTATGCGTTCGGAGCGCATTACCAAGGTGCCTGTCATGGGCTGCTTCCCCAAGGAGAGCAACCTGCGCTATCGCCGATACAACAAGACCATTTCAGATATGGCGCTCCGTCAGTTGAGCAAGGCACTGCTGCCCCACTTCAAGGAAGGTCAGCAGAACGTGCTGAACCTCATCTCTACCGATGCGGCCAACGGTAAGAGCTATCTGGCACAGGAGCTGGAGAACTACTGGATATCCATCGGCCTGCAGGTACGCCGTCTGACCTACGACGAAGACTTCCTGGCAGAAGACAGCAAGTATATCATGGCAAAGGATATCAAGGACCTGTGTTCAGACATCATGCCCGAAGAGATTGCCATCGTAGAGTACCCGAACCTGAACGACAACTCCATTGCTCCGGCACTGTTGAACATGGGAACTGTCAACCTCATTGTCACACGTGCTAACCGTACGTGGAAGGATGTTGACCAGAAAGCCCTGAAGGAACTGGAGTCACAGTTAGAGAACAAGGAATCGCTCTACATGTATCTGACAGAGGCCAGCCGCTATGCTGTTGAAGAGTTTACAGGTCAGTTGCCGCCATTCACTAAGTTCAAGAACTTTGTCTATCGCATATCACAACTGGGTCTGACAGCTGTTGAGAATAGTCACGCAAAATAATTTTTCATGAATAATACCGTTGTACCGGGATATTTGGGAACTATCAAAAGC
>CAJOQT010000083.1 GCA_905236875.1 uncultured Prevotella sp.
AAGGATGGCTCCCTAGCTCAACTGAATAGAGCATCTGACTACGGATCAGAAGGTTGTGGGTTTGAATCCCGCGGGAGTCACAAAGAACGGAAAAAGGTTCAGTACTACGGAGGTTTACAAGCGTAAATCTCCGTTTTTTGTATTCATTGATGAGGCGGTCGTTAAGTTGTACCGGCCTCTAGTCGAAGGTACTTATATTTGAAAAAAGTCAAATTAATTTGGTTTTTTCCTCACTTAATCGTACCTTTGCACCCCGAATGGAAAGGATAGTAAAAGCAGCATTGTTTGACCTCGACGGTGTGGTATTCGATACAGAACCCCAATACACGGTGTTCTGGGGTGCACAGTGCCGTGAGTTCCACCCTGAGCAACCTGGCTTGGAGCACGAGATCAAGGGGCAGACGCTGACGCAGATATACGACCGCTTTTTTACTGACGGCGGTCTGAAGGAGAAACAGCCGCTCATCACGCAACGGCTGAACGAGTATGAGGCCTCGATGCACTATGACTACATTGACGGTTTCGAGGACTTTATTCGTGGCCTTCGCCGTGAAGGCATCAGGACGGCTGTGGTGACCAGTTCGAACATTCCAAAGATGGAGAATGTCTATCGGCAGCATCCGGAGTTTCACGAGCTGTTCGACGAGATACTGACATCGGAAGACTTTGAGCGCAGCAAGCCCGATCCCGACTGTTACCTGAAGGCAGCTGCACGCTTTGGTGCAGAGCCTTCGGAATGTGTGGTCTATGAGGACAGCTTCAACGGTTTGAAGTCGGGTAGGGCAGCAGGCATGTGGGTGGTAGGTCTTTCCACGACGAATCCCGCTGATGCCATAGCCCCGTTGTGTGATGAGGTAATAGAGAACTATCTGGGAAAAAATAATAATCATAAATCATAATAATGGGTGGATATTTAGTAAGTGACACGCGCAAGGTGACAACCCAGCGCTTTATGGAAATGAAACAGAAGGGTGAGAAAATCTCGATGCTCACCTCGTATGACTTCACGACAGCAGGCATCGTCGATAAGGCTGGTGTCGATGCTGTCCTCATCGGCGACTCAGCGTCGAACGTGATGGCAGGCAATCAGACGACACTGCCCATCACCGTCGAACAGATGATCTATCATGCACGTTCCGTGGTACGTGCCGTGCAGCGTGCCCTCGTGGTCTGCGACATGCCTTTCGGCAGTTACCAGATCGGCTCTCACGATGGTGTGTCGAACGCTATCCGTATCATGAAGGAGAGTGGCTGTGACGCATTGAAGCTGGAGGGCGGCATAGAGATCATTGACACCGTGAAGCGTATTCTCGATGCTGGCATTCCCGTCATGGGACATCTGGGACTCACACCGCAGAGTATCAACAAGTTCGGAACCTACGCCGTACGCGCCAAGGACGATGCAGAGGCTGCCAAGCTCATGTCTGATGCGAAGGCACTGGCCGAGGTGGGTTGCTTCTCGGTTGTACTGGAGAAGGTACCTGCAAAACTGGCTGCCGAAGTCACAAAAGCCATCAACATTCCGACTATCGGTATCGGTGCCGGCAATGGAACCGACGGTCAGGTGCTCGTAGTGGCCGACATGCTGGGAATGAATCAGGGCTTCAGTCCGCGTTTCCTGCGCCGTTATGCCGACCTGAACTCCGTGATGACCGATGCCATCGGACAGTATGTCACGGATGTGAAGTCTGGCGACTTCCCCAACGAGCAAGAATCGTACTAAGACAACGAATGACTGACTGTGTTCAGCAGTTTACCCGCTGAAAAAGACAAACGCATAAGATGAACACGCAGAACACCCCCGTTCATATCAAGCTGTGGCACAGAGAATTCTGGCAGATGTCGATAGCAAACCTGCTATTGAACATGTCTGCCTACATGCTCATTCCCGTCATGCCCTTGTGGCTGGTGGATGTGAATGCGTTCACACCGTTGGAGACGGGTATCTGCATGGGACTGTTTGGCGTGGGCCTTTACCTGCTTGGCGGCTTCTGTTCGTATCTTATCGAACGTTTCCGTCGCAACCAGGTATGTCTGTGGTCGATAGTTGCCATGTTGCTCTGTCTGGGACTGCTGTTCTATCTGAATCGTTACCCGGAGCAGTTCGCTGCCAAGGAGCTTGTGATGGTGCAGCGGCTGTTCTTCGGTGCCTTCTTCGGATTGGCACAGATGGTGCTGTCGAGCACGCTGATCATCGACATCAGTGAGTCGTTCCAGCGCACGGAGGCCAACTACTCGTCGTCGTGGTTCTCGCGCTTTGCCCTTGCCCTGGGACCCTTGACGGGCATTCTGCTCTATCGGCTGTCGGGGTTCGAGGCCACGTTGTTTGCCTGTGGGTTGTGCTGTGTAGTATCGATATTGCTCATCGCTCTCATACGTTTTCCCTTCCGGGCACCCGAAGAGAATGTCAGAACCCTGAGCCTCGACCGTTTCTTCCTGCCTCACGGTATCTGGCTGTTTCTGAATATGTTGCTTGTAACGACGGCAATGGGCCTGCTGATGACGATGGCGCTGACCGACTGGTTCTATGCTTTGGTGATGGCCGGTTTCCTGCTGGCCATACTGGCAGAGCGCTTTGTCTTTGCCGAAGCAGAGCTGAAGAGCGAGATTCTTACGGGACTCATCCTGATGGGAGCGGGTATCTTTTTTATGACGATTCAGGCCGCCGACAGCCTGTCGTGGCTGTCACCCCTTTGTATCGGACTGGCCGTCGGACTTATCGGGTCGCGCTTCCTGCTGTTCTTCATCAAGCTGAGTCGTCATTGTCAGCGCGGCACCTCGCAGAGCACATTCATGCTTTGCTGGGAATCGGGACTGGCTTTGGGGGTGTTCATCGGCTATGCCTTCCTCTACGGACAGCACACCCGGCTATGTGTCACCGCCCTGGTGCTGATTGCCATCGCCCTGCTGTTCTACAACTTCTTCACCCATAGCTGGTTCGTATCGCACAAGAATCGGTAAGGCGGCAGCCTATTCTGTTGATTCAGAAAAGGACAACTCGATTTCTCCGCCTTCTTCAATACAAAAATGCAGTTCGTTCTTGCCCTTGTATAAAGTAAGGAACCAATAATTCGGCCCTGCTTGGGTAGGAATGAAATTCCAGCCGCCTCGTCCTTCTTCTTCTCTTTTAACGTTGTATCCCAGTTCACGGGCCTCCAGTTCGTAAGCTCCAACGAACTTCCTGTCCTTGAATCTGATGGTAAGACCTTCTACTTCCATCTCTCCTTCCTGTCCAGCCTGACGGATCTTCTGCCTGAGCGCATAGTCCGTGGTCTTTCCAGAAGCCAGCAACTCCAGGTCTGCGATTGTAATGGCTGGCTGTCGTTCTGCAACAGGTATTTTGTCATTAGAGCCGTCACTTAGCATCACACAGCAGTAATCTTCGTAATAGATGAAATTGATGACATCGCCATACCATCCTCCCCACAGACCGTCTTGGTTCTTGTACATCTTCATCTCCTTGCCGATAATCTTACCGTCAAGAACCAGATCTTTCCAGCCTAAGCTGTCCATAGGAAGATAGCCCAGCATCTTGGCTTCGTCAATATAAAGCTTCATCAACTGCCTGTTGGAGAATTCAATACCAGACCAATCAATCAGCATGGCATCGGGTCCGGTTATCTTTCGTTCAAAGGTCTCAGTGTCATAGTCAAAGTTTCTGCTATAGCAGTAAGAGGTGTGGTCGTAACTGGTGTGCGTCAGGTCCGTGAGATTGTGACTTTCAAGCATATACGACTCCAAGGGGGCATCTTTCAAGGCAGGAAGCTGCCTTAGCCAAAACATTCTAAGTCCCTCGCAGGATTCTATTTCGAGTCTTATTGTATAATACATACCGTTGTAATGCATCCACGCACAGCCGCAGTACTCTTCGTCGAAGTTGTAAATATATTCAAGGAACTTACAATCCCCACTATTATTGCCGTCACATTCCTGCCAGTTTTCAAAAAGTGGAACATAGCCATTCTCCTCAAGGTCTTTCCGATATGCTTCTGCCATAGCATCATCCTTGAACACGATTTCCCAGCATCCAGGTCCGGCGTCGCAATATGTTATGCCATAGGCATCGTCGGCAAGAGGAGTCACATACTGGCAGATGTTCTCATACTTGATATGGCGTCCGTAGGTACAACAGCAGAGCGAGGTCTCACAATAGTTATACCAGATTTTCTCCAGACCCAGACCCTGCAAAACGACCTCAGGATCTTCGCCTTTAAACAGCCTTGCAATCTGGCTAAGACCTACGGCAGGTGCTGGCAGAGTGCTCTGTGCCGTCATCGCGGTGACCGACAGAGTGAGCAATAGTGTTAATAGTGTTTTCTTCATATACTCTTTTGTTTTATTTGTTTTCAAGCAATTTGCTCTTCGGGTTTATTGCCTACAAAAGTAAGGCTTTTCACCCAAAACACAAAACAAAAGCCAAAGTTTTTTTGAGGCTCGTTGCCTCTGCCTTGCCTGCCTTGCATCTGACACCCGATAAATGATGCTACTTTTCTGCTGAAAAGTTTGGAAAGAAAAGAAATAATGCTTATTGGACTTACGGCCTTAGCGAAATACTGACTTTTCTAATTGCTTAAATATCTGTTTGCGAAGCAAGATGCAGCCTTTTGCGGAGGTTACCCTTAACTTCGCTGTTACAAAACAACTTGTTTTGTCCACCAAAAGCTATGCTTTGGTTGAACAAGAGTATAGGTTTTGCGACACAAAACAA
>CAJOQT010000084.1 GCA_905236875.1 uncultured Prevotella sp.
CTGAGCCTTAAACGTCGCAATTGAAATACGCTCACCAACCAACTGGTTCATGAGCGTACTTTTACCTACATTGGGATTACCAACAATATTTACAAATCCAGCCTTATGGGTCATTACTCATTTCTCATTACTAATTACTCATTTGGCATCGCCATCATACGCCCATTTGTAATAACTTGCACCATGAACGAATCCGGCTCCGAAAGCAGTCAGCAACATATTGTCTCCCTTCTTCAGAAGATGTTCGTTCTCCCAAATGGCAAGAGGAATCGTTGCTGCCGAGGTGTTTCCAAAGTGCTCAATGTTGACCATCACCTTGTCCATCGATACGTCCAGGCGCTTGGCGACAGCCTCAATGATTCGCATATTAGCCTGATGAGGAACAATCCATTGGATGTTGTCCTTGTTCAGACCGTTGCGCTCAGCTATCAAAGCCACGTCATCACTCATGCTCGTAACAGCATAACGGAACACCGTACGACCCTCCTGATAGAGATAATGCAGACGATGATCAACTGTAAAGTGACTGGCAGGACTGACAGAACCGCCAGCCTTCAGGTGCAGGAACGGAAGTCCTTTTCCGTCGCAACGCAAGTAAGAGTCCATCACACCGATATTCTCCTCTTCCGTGCCCTCAAGGAGCACTGCTGCGGCACCATCGCCGAAAAGCGGACAGGTTGCACGGTCCTTGTAATCAACGATAGATGACATCTTGTCGGCTCCTATTACGATGATTTTCTTACAACGGCCACTCTGAATCATCGTAGCAGCCGTATCAAGTGTATATAGGAATCCGCAGCATGCAGCCCAGAAGTCGAATGCATAAGCATTCTTCAGTCCCAGCTTACCCAAGACGATACTTGCAGTAGAAGGGAACTTATAGTCTGCTGTTGAGGTGGTAACGATGAGTGCATCAATAGTATCAGGATCAACGCCGGTCTTCTGCATCAGCTGACGGGCTGCCTTACGAGCCATGTAGCTCGTACCCAGACCTTCCTCTGTGAGAATACGGCGTTCCTTGATACCAACACGCGTCATAATCCACTCGTCATTGGTATCAACCATGCGTGAGAGTTCCTCATTATTGAGGACGTAGTCTGGCACGTATCCACCAACACCGGTGATTATCGCATTAATTTTTCCCATTTACCTTGTTTTATTCAACCACTTCGTCCTTCACAATAGCAACCTTACCGCGATAGTAACCGCAGGTAGGACAAACAGTGTGATAGACATAGTAAGCACCACAGTTGGGGCATACAGCCAGCGTGGGAACTACGGCTTTGTCGTGAGTACGACGTTTTGCAGTACGGGTATTCGACTGTCTTCTTTTAGGATGTGCCATAATAATTTACTATTTTACGATTTACA
This sequence comes from uncultured Prevotella sp., assembly GCA_905236875.1. Lineage (GTDB taxonomy): Bacteria > Bacteroidota > Bacteroidia > Bacteroidales > Bacteroidaceae > Prevotella. The sequence continues at coordinate 1,372 of CAJOQT010000084.1, forward strand.
ATTTACAACTTTTCGAGTGACAGCAGAATCATCATTCTTCACTTCTCACTCTTTCATTTTCAATTTCGCAAGTGCGCTCCATCTCGGATCAATCTCCTTGGCCTCATCACTGCTTCGGGCAGCTGACAACTCTTCGAGTTTCTCTGTCATCGCACGGTTGCATTTTCCAGGTGCATGCACATGCTTGATGGGGATAGCCAACATGATAAATTCGTAAATGAACCACGACAGGTCGAGGACTCCGTCGTCCTCCGACACTGTAATGAGCTCGTCATTTTCCGTTGCACGGTCTCCGTTGTCTGTTGTCCGCGGTCTGTTGTCCGTTGTCAACTTCACCATCAGCCGGTTTTCGGTGTCAACAGGCTGCTGCATATCGTCCAGACACAGGTCACAAATAACGGTGACAGTTCCTTCAATATGAAACAGGAGTTCAAATAAGCCGGCTGTCTTGCGTATAGACACCGACACATGCAACGCTCCATGTTCCAATTCTGAACCGTCAAGAGCCGCAAAATAGTTGTCGTCCAAGTCGTACTCAAGGACATTCATGTCCTCTTTCAGCCCCTTCAGGTCTATCTGATACGTCTCTAACTCGCTCATTTGGGGTGCAAAGTTAGTAAAAAAAAGCTAATTAAGAATCATGTATTAAGATTTTTTTTGCTTTTCATTGAAAATCAACACTTAAGAAACAAAGAGACTGCACACTCGTCAACAGGAGTGTGCAATCTTTATATTAGACTAATGTGTGACTGCATTTATTTCCTTCCCTCTAAGTCATCGTTCGAGATGGTTCTGTTTGTTTTCTTTACACTGGTTTCCAATGAGCCGATGCGAAGTGTCACACTAATGCCAGCAGCACGGGAGTGATCACGCGATGAACTCCATCCTGTATAGTCACCTCGGTCGGTATAAGAGCGATAATACTCGTACTTGCTGCGATTGAAGGGATTATACACCCAGGCACGCACCGTCAGACGGTCATCTTTGAGGAATGAGCGTTGCAGTTGGAAGGAATAATCCCACGGGCCGCCATCGCTATAGCCGTATAGTCTGTTCAGATAGTTTCCCTGTTTGTTCAGCGACATCGTCAGCTTCAGCTTGCAAGGCAACTGCTGCGACAGTTGTGTATAGAAGCCCGGCTGCCACCCTGTATTCTTGATCTGCTGGTTCTCGTTCTCACGCTCCACGTATGACAGCCAGCCGTTCAGCATCCATGTTGTTTTCTCAAAGGGCTTCCACTGTACGTAGCAGTTCAGCCCCAAACGACGGTATTTGCCCACGTTATCATAGGAACTGTAGATGATGTTATCGCGTACATAATTATAGAGGGTCATCAGATCGTTCGACAGGTTTGCCGAGAGGCTCCAGTTCATGGTGAGTTTGGGTGTCAGCAGCGAATAGCCCAGTGTCAGGTTATGCTGGTTCGAACTCTCCAGGTCGGGATTACCTTGTGAAATATTGGTGGTAGTGACAAAACGGGCCGGGTTCAGATACGAGATACCCGGACGGTTGATACGAAGGGCATAGTTCAACTTCATGCTATGTCGGTCGTTGATGCGCCAACTGACCGTCAGTGAGGGCACCCAGTCGCTCAAGTTGCGATGGAAATTCTGCCCGCTACCATCGCGGAACTCTGCGCTCAGATAAGAATACTCATAACGCAGGCCACCCATCATGGTAACTGAGCCGGCCTGCATTTTGTACTGTGTATATAGCGCTGCTACTGACGTGGTATGCAGAAAGTCACTCACCATGTTTTGCCCGTTATCGAACTCCTGTCCTGAATTGCTGTCGTTTCGCCGCAGGATATACTTTGCACCCAGGTCCAACGTATGGTTTTCCCGAAGGGGACGCGTCCAGTCCAACTGGAAGGTATGTTCAGTAAAGTAGTTACGCGAATGGTTTCCCATGTAGGTATAGTCAGGCTGACGAACTATATCATAATAATTATATTGGGTCGTGTTGTTCAAGCGCGTGGTACTAATAAGGTACGACAGATTGAGCGACTCACCCTTACGGTGGGTCAGATGCTGGTAATCCAGATGGCCGTCCATGTCAAGATATCTCTGATGGGAACCGTCAAGCGAACGGGAACGGTAGCTGAAAAGAGTCAGTCCTGCGGCATCGCACATATTCGTCCAATAGTCGTAGTCAATATCTACATCATAATACCACACATTCACAGAGCCTGTAATGAGGTTCAGCGAATCCAGATCGTAGCTGGCCTCTATGGAACCACCACCATGACCACCTTTATTAGAACCTTCACTATCTTCATGTATGATGTTGCCACTCTCGCGGTAAATTCTCTCCGATTCATTCAGCCTATGCGAAGAAGAACGTGACTGCAACTGTCCATATACGTCAGCCGACAGTGTCAGTTTGCCTGTCTGTACCGTGCCCCAAAGGTTAGCATAGTGGTTACCCGTAGCTGACCAGCTGAGACTGGCATTCCCCACAAAGCCCACGAGTTTTGTATCTTCATCCATCACAATATTCAGGATACCGTCTAAACCTTCAGCATCGTACTTCGCCCCCGGTTCCGTAATCACCTCGATACGCCTTACAGCCGAGGCCGGAATACTTTGGAATATCTCTTTGGCATTCGACGAAAAGCTGGGATCAGGCCGTCCGTTTTTATAGATTTTGAAGTTTGAGGAGCCTTTTACCGTAACGTTCTGTTGCGCATCCACTGTGACAAACGGCACCTTCTTCAACATCTCCATCAGCGTTGTAGTCTTCGCATCTTCGTCGTGTTTCACGTCATAGCTGATGCGATCTACCTCCTGCTTCACCAACGGGCGCTGTGCCGTGACGGTGATTTCGTCAATATTGATACTGTCGTTCAGGGACAAGGAGTCCCCTGTCTCGCTCTGGGCTGCACAGGGCAGCACGAAGAGCGAGAGCAACAAGAGAGAAATCTGTTTCATTACTTTACTTAATTTGTTTCATGGCGTTTAAGAAAATAGCTTTCGTAAAATCATCGTCTGCCAAGTTCGCCAACTTCCCCAATTCCTCTACCACCAGTTTCTTCTCATCGGCCGTCAGCTGGTTGGCCTCGGGCTTCTTGCACAATTCATAGATATAGTTGGCATAATAGGATGAAGCGGTCGATTTCGGCGATTGTCTGAACAACCTGGCATACGTATTAAACATAGCCAGCCAGTTGCTGCCATCCAATGGCACAAAGTTTCCTTGCACATTGAAATCGTGTCCCTCATAGGCGGTGCCGTTCACGACGATGCGCTGTGTCAGGGTATTACGATTTCCCCGTCGGTACTTCAGTGTCGTAGCATAGGTAATGGCCAGCCGTCCAAGGATTTCGTCACCCTTTTCCTTCCACTCCAACACATAGGCATAGCGATGTATGCGTTCCGTATCTTCAGGATCGATAAACAAACCATATATATAATCGGAACCTTTCATCTCACCTACCGAGTAACCTATGCCCCTGCCGTCTCCTACGGCCAACGACTCGACGCCCTCACCACCACGGCTATTACTTCCCGTACTGATGGAATAGGCCTGCTCACGGTCTTGCTCAAAGGCCCGCTGAATGTTCTTGACCAACTGCTGCTTCGACTTCGGCAGGCTGAATTCCCACCAGTCAAGCTGCGACTCCTTGACACCCGTTTCCGGGTCCTTCTCCAACTTGTGATGAGCACTCAACTCCACACTGCTGTCCTGTATCAGTGCGTCAAATGTCCGTTTGATGTTCTCCTGTGCCTGAACGGACAGCGACAGCAGCACCAGTGCTGCCGTAATCAATGTTTTCTTAATCGGGTTCATAAGCATAATATTCTGATTTCTCGTTTTCCTTAATATATTCGATGGTACCGTCCTCATATTTTATGGAGACATAACCCTCTGCCCTTAACTGTGCATCAAGAACCTCCAGCTGCACGCGCTCCACCTCGGCCTTTGCCTCAGCTATTTCCTGTAAGACACGTTTCTGTTCTGCTTCAGCCATTAACACATAGTCGCGAGCAGCGTCATTCACCCTTATTGGTCGCTTTGGACGTTTAGGCGTTTCCGGCTTTACAGCTGGTACAGCCACTGTGTCAGGCATCATCATCGGCTGCACAGCTGTACTGTCTTCAGGCTCAATGACCGTCTGAACCACCTGTCGTGTCTCTTCTGTCTTTTGCGTAACCGACACCAGCAGTACCAGTGCAACGGCAGCCGCTGCCAGTGCTGCCCAGTGCCAGTAACGCCGGCCTCTGAGTGTGGAGGATGGTATCCATCCGGCAAACATCGTCTGATAGTCCTTCCACTCTTCTGGCACGTTCCTCGTCGTACGGAAGTACTCATTGAGCACGTCTTCCTCTGGAACGGTAGTCTCACCATTCATGAACCGTTCAAGTAGCTGACTGATATATTCTTTCGTGTAACGTATCATTATTTGTTTCTTTGTTTGATTTCTTCCAAGAGTGTTCGTCGTGCCCGCGCCAGCAACGTGCTGACCGATGTCAGCTCAATACCCAATAGTTGTGAGAGTTCTTGATGGCTGCGACGTTCTACCTGTCGCATATATAATAAGGTGCGCTGTGTAGGTGGCAGTTGTCCCAGTCGGCGTTCAAGCCAGGCCTCGTTCTCTTTTTCTTCAAGGACCTCCTGCGGAGTGGGAGTCTCTCCCTCCCAAGGAGGGGAGTGCCTGACGACCTCCAAAGTATCCATTCTTGAGAGTGGACGAGAAAGGCTCCATGTCATTCGTCGGGCCATCACTACCACTAAAGCTTCCACCGATCTGTATCGGTCCAGTTCGTCGTGCATCTGCCACAGCCGGAGCATCACGTCTTGCGCGACATCCTCAGCCTCTGCTTCATCTGCCCCATAGCTACGACTGGTACTTACAGCCTTCAACCGCCACTGTCGGGCATGTCGTTCAAATGCACTTTCTTCCATTTACCATTATCTCGGTCTTACAATAATAAGACCATTTCCAAAGGCAAAACCAAACCGGAATTAACCTTCCTTAACTTCCTCACGCGAGGGACAAGTCCGCTATTTCTTCATTTCAATGCGGAAGGTTGTACCTTTTCCCAGTTCTGACTGTTTGACAAAGATACGGCCTTTATGATACTCCTCGACAATGCGGCGAGCCAGCGACAGGCCAAGTCCCCAACCGCGTTTCTTGGTGGTAAAGCCTGGTGTAAAGACGCTCTTGATGTCTTTCTTTCGGATGCCTTTGCCTGTGTCCTGAACTTCTATGACCACCTGTTCTGACTCATCCATGAGCGTCAATGTAATCGTACCCGCTCCCTCCATGGCATCAACAGCATTCTTGCAAAGATTTTCTATGACCCACTCAAAGAGCGAGGCATTCATCTTGACAATGACCTCATGTTCTGGGAAGTGCCGAAGAATATGTACCTTGTTTGAAGTGCGACGGTCCATATAAGAGATGACATGCTCCAACACCTCGTTCATGGAAGACTCCACAGGTTCAGGCAACGAGCCTATTTTCGAGAAACGCTCAGCGATGCGTTCAAGGCGTTTCACATCCTGTGACATCTCCGGAATCATCTCGTCGTCAGGATAAGTTTCCTTCAACATCTCCGTCCAGGCCATCAGTGACGAGATAGGAGTTCCCAACTGGTGGGCGGTCTCCTTCGACAGTCCGACCCAAACCTTGTTTTGCTCGGCGCGTTTCGACGAGAGCAAGGCAAAAATGGCGACTACGACAAAGATCAGCACAATACCCAACTGGATATATGGCCATGCGGACAGACGTTTTAACATCACTGACTCATCATAGCATACCAACTCATAATCAGAGGAATCTCCAATATCTATCCGGATACTGTTTCCTGCATGTTGCATACGTTGCCCGAAGTCTGCAAGGAACGACAGGGTGTCCTTTCCGTCAATCTCAATGTTGCTGTAATCATTTACCTCACCATTGCAGCCAAGCACGACGACAGGAATAGTGCTGTTGCTCTTGATAACGCTGAAAGCCAATGACATATCGTCATCAGGGCCTGCCTCGTTTATCGTATGCATTGCGTCAGCCCATACTTGCATCTTCGCACGTTCTTCATCCAACAGGTCGCTGACCAAAAGATGTGACACCAACAACGAGGCGACAGCAATAATAACGGCCATCACCACCAGTAATATCTTTACCTGACGTATCCTATCGGTCCATTGCATGCTCTTCTGTTAATATGTCTTTATACCTGTTCGCCTGTCTTTTACCCGAAGAAGAAATAGCTGAAGAACACTGCTGCTATCATGCCAGATATATCCGCCAACAAACCACAGGCCACACTATAGCGATATTTCTTGATTCCTACACTGCCAAAATATATAGCAAGAATATAAAACGTGGTGTCTGTACTACCTTGTAACACACTGGCCAAATGACCGACAAAGGAATCTGGGCCAAACGACTCAAAACATTCCAGCATCATTCCACGCGCACCGGCTCCATTCAGCGGTTTCATCAACGCTACAGGCACAGCACCCACGAAGTCGCTGTTCAGGCCGCATAGCTCCACAAACCAGGTAAGACCATCCTGAATCATCTGCAGACAACCCGAGGCGCGGAACACACCGACAGCAGCCAGAATAGCTACACAGTAGGGTATCAGACTGACGGCAACATGGAAACCGCCCTTGGCCCCCTCAATGAAGGAGTTATAGACATTCAGCTTCTTGTGGACACCAGAATAGATAAACAGCAAGATAGTACCAAGGATGAGGCAAGCCGTCAGCAAGCGACAGAAATGCTGCATCTGCTCACTATCCATGCCAGAAATGGCCGTAAACAACGCAGCAACAAGTATACCGATAGAGCCAAGCAGGATAAGGATATTCTTCTGGAACAGATTGATACGCTGATAAAGTGAGACGGTAAGCAGTCCTACCAACGTGGAACACATCGTAGTAAGCAACAAGGGGATAAAGACATCAGCTGGATCAGCCGCACCGAACTTCGAACGATAAGCCATAATCGACACAGGAATAATGGTCAGGCCCGAAGTGTTCAGGACCAGGAACATAATCATGGAATTGGAGGCAGTATCCTTCTTGTCATTGATGCTCTGCAACTCTTGCATCGCTTTCAGTCCAACTGGTGTCGCTGCATTATCCAATCCAAGCATGTTTGCTGAGATATTCATAAATATAGAACCCAGCGCAGGATGATTCTTCGGTATTTCGGGAAAGAGCTTTGTCAACACAGGACTCAACAAACGAGCCAGTTTATCCACCAGACCGCTGTCCTCGCCTATCTTCAAAATGCCCATCCATAGAGTTAGTGTTCCCGTCAGACCCAATGTCATCTCAAAAGCCGTGTTTGACATCTTAAACGTCGAGTCCATCATCTCAGGAAGCGCATCATAGTCCTGAAGGAAGACTAACTTAACGATACCGACGATAACGCCGATGGTAAAAAGAGCAATCCAAATATAATTTAAAGCCATAAGGAATCTTTTTTATGTCTTGTTTAAATGTTATTTTTTACTATTCATCCTTAATTTCGGCACAAAGATACATTATTTTGTACAATATTCCTCATTTTTTTGTATTTTTGTAGCCGATAAAATTAAAGAAACAATGAAAAAATTCAAATCTTTAACCGTAACGTTCCTTTTGCTTGCCACAATCGGGACGGTTATCTCGTGTAACACTCAAACCCTTGCGACAATTTTCAGTGGTGGCACCATCGCCAACGTCTTCACCAGCGTCATCGGATTAGACAAAATAACAGCACAAGGACTTGTTGGAACATGGGCATATAATGGCCCGGGCATCGCCTTTACCAGTGAAGACCTACTCGCAAAGGCTGGTGGTGAAGTAGCGGCAACAAAAATTGAAGGGGATATTAAGCCATATTATGACAAAATCGGTCTGACATCCACCAACACCTACATTGTTTTTGACGAGAATAACAACTATGCCGTCTGCTTAGGAGGAAAGAAATTCACAGGAAAATACACCTTTGACGAGGCAAATGCCAAAATCACACTGAAAAGCCTGCTTTTCGATGTCAACTGTTACGTCAAGCGTGAATACGGCGGCATCTCCATTCTCTTTGAATCAAAGAAGTTGCTCACAGTCCTACAACTTCTGTCAACATTCAGCAGTGACGAAGCCACCAGAAAATTCGGAGAACTGAGCAAGAATTACGATGGTATCCGCATAGGTTTCGACATGAAGAGACAATAATCGTGCACTATGAATTGTGCATTGTGAATTGCGCATTATACATAAAAGAAGCCCCAGGCCATTGCTAACCCGGGGCTTCGTCATTAATATGAAAGGAGGCGGCTTCCTACTCTCCCGCATTGCATTGCAGTACCATCGGCGCAGGCAGGCTTAA
>CAJOQT010000085.1 GCA_905236875.1 uncultured Prevotella sp.
GCGACTACAAATTTACTAAAAATATCGCTAATTTCCTAATAATCAGACAATTATTTTCTAATTATTTTCATCGAACTCACGTTAATACTTCGGTTGAAACGCTGAAGCTGATTATGAAGTTGGGATTCAAGATTTGCTGATGTCTGGTGGGTGCGGGAGTGGCACCCCTTGCTGTCTTTATGAAAATAGTTCTTCAAGGGTTATTTCCTTCTGTACCATGTTGTAATGATTGTTATGAGCAACACCGTTCGTTGTTACCATGACAAGGTGGAGGGTACGCTTATCCTTCGATAGTTCCTGATATGCATCAAGCTTGTTTTGCAGGTCCTTGGCATAATCATTGTCAATGGTGAAGGTGCTTACGGAATGTTTCATCTCGCAGATGTCCGTAAAGCCATCAGCCCGTTGCATGACTAAATCAATCTGTGCTCCTCGCCGCTGTTCTGTGCCACGGACAAACCACGAACACACGTTTGTCTGTACGCCTGAGATACCAAGAGCAGCCTTTATTTGCTGGACGTGCTGAAGGCAGACACGCTCAAAGGCATGTCCTTTCCATGTGTTATGGGAAGCTGAAGTGAAGGTGTTCAGCCAATAATGCCCATCACTAAACGCATTTTTCTTGATGCAGAGGTAATAGAACAGTGTATAGTTGTCTATTAGCTGATACAACGCATTTGTCTCAGCTGTATCTGCAGAAGCGAAGCGGCGGATAAAGCCACTCTCCTCCAACTCCTCCAGTATAGTTGAGAATGTGCCACCGTCTGTGAGTTTGCTTGCTGCCAGTATCTCTTCTCTTGTCATGCCAGACCGTCTGCCATCGCTCAGACATCCGATGACCTTGATGTAGTTTTCAGGACGTTTGAACAATGTGGCGTAAAGCGCCTCAAACTCATCGCGTAGCTGGGCGGTCTCCGTGAAGAACAACTGATCTACATTCTGTGCGACACTCAATCCTTTCTTAAGGAAACTCCAGTAGTAAGGTATGCCACCAAGAATCATGTATAGTTCCAACACATCCTTTCTGTCCAATGCAAGGTTGGCTCCCTGAGCAAAGAGTTCACACTCGTGGAGTGTGAAAGGAACGAGTTTTATGCGCAGGGTCAGTCTTCCACGAAGCCCTCCCTTGTCCTTCAAGAGTTTTTTGCTGATCCATGAAGTGGCACTACCGCATACTATCAGTACAATGTCTTTCTCCCGACGTGCTGTGGCCCAACCGTTCCAGAAGTTTTCCAAAGCACTAATCAGGTTTCCCTTAGGAGTGTCCATCCATGGGAGTTCGTCGATAAAGAGAACCTTTTTCCCTGCTGGAGCACCAGTAATGAGCTGTTTCAGTAATTCGAAGGCTTCAATCCAGTTCTTTGGTATGCTACACTTGTCTAAACCTGCAGCCATTAGAGAGTTTCGAAAAGCTGTCAATTGCTGACGAAGCGTTCCTCTGGCCACACCCGTGTGCTGGAAGCAGAACTGGTAGTTAAAGGTCTCACGAATAAGATAAGTCTTGCCCACACGCCGACGGCCATAGACGGCACAAAACTGCGACTCCTCCTTTTCAAGGAGACTTAGCAGTTCACGTTGTTCTTTTTCACGTCCTATAATCATAGAGATATTGTTTTGATGAAAATCCGCTGCAAATATAATAAAAATATCCGTATAACCAGCGGAAATGAAGTATTTTTTTGTGTTTCCGCTGAAAATAGCGTCTTTTTGATGTGTACGCCACTATTTGTTGATTCTTCGCAAAGGGTAGTAAGAACCAGTTCGATAGTGGGCAAGAGCTGGTGAAAAACTGCTTTTAATGTGTTTTTAACACCAAATGTTTATTTTAACTTTTTCGGAAAATATTTGGTGAGTTACGATAAAATCCTTATCTTTGCAAAATCGCTTTTATATAATATTACAGGTTTAACTATAAATATTTTTATTATGTTTGAGGAACAGGTAAGTACAATTCGTCAGTCCATTGCATCCATTTCTCCCCTAATGGTAAATCTCAGGAAAGGAGAAGCCGTTTCTAAAATATCCCAATGCTTGAGTGATTTTGAGAAAAAGCCGACAACCGTTTTGGTCTGTGGTGAGTTTAAACGTGGAAAATCCACTTTTATTAATGCCTTGATTGGGCGAAGTGTATGTCCTACAGATGTGGATATATGTACTTCTGTGGTATCAGTTATTAAATATGGAGTAAACGAGAAAGCTATCCGCTATTTTGGTGATTTTTCAAATTTGAAAAAAGAGGTAATATCTATTGATGATATTGAACAATATACTGTAGGTTCGGCGGAAGAAATAGATAATACTATATGTGTTGAGTTGGAGCTGCCGCTTGAAGAGTTAAAGAAGGGACTTATTCTTATAGATACTCCAGGAGTTGGTGGCCTTGATCCTCGTCATGCCATGTTAACGAATTACTTTTTGCCACAAGCTGATGTTACACTGTTCATGACTGATGTGAATGAACCCCTAACAACAACCGAACTTGATTTTTATAAAAACAAAGTTCTGCCGTATGCCAAATATAGTGCGGTAATTGTTAACAAGGCAGACTTGAAGGATGAAAAGTCTGTAGAGGAGATACGTCAAGATACAATCAATAAATTGTCAGTTTATTTACAAGAAGATGCAGCATTATTAAAGGTTATATCTGTCTCCGCAGCTGATTGTATTCGAGAAGAAGAAGGTTTGGGGAATTTGGGAAAGGTCCGATTGCTAATAGACCAATTGGTTGAAGAGCATAAGAGAGAGTCCTTGACTATTATTCGAGATGATTTGTCAGAACAACTTGATTTAGCAATTGCACCACTTAAAGCTCAGATTACTCAAATAGAAAGTCCTGATACGAACCAAATTCAGGTGCTTAACAACAAAAAACTTGAGTTGACCCAAAAGTTAAATGATTTGTCCAATCCTCAGTCAGGGTTCCGATTAGCTATAAATGATAAAATAGATAGTGAGAGACAAGCCATCTTGATGCATTTAAATAAATTATGTATAGAATTATCATCAACTGAATTTAATCAGTGGTTGCAAGATCCTCAAGCGACGTCCAATGGTAAGTGGATTGGGCAGAAATTGTATGATAGAATTGATGAATTGAGCAGTGAGATTATTTTAAAGCAGGACAAAGCATTTGAAAGTGTTGCTCAAATGAAAGAATTTGAAGGTCTGTTAAGTTTTACAAGAAAAAAGTATCAAGGACAGTTGGTCGTAAAAGATGTAGATTTGAGTGTTCCTACTCATAAACGTATTCTTGCAGGTATGTCTGGATATGGTATCGCAGCCGCAGGATTGTTCTTGTTAAGTGGTTTCGCAACGATTGCGGCACTTGCCACAGCAGCCTATGTTTCCACCAGGCAGATTAAAGAAGTGGGGACGGGGATGCAACAAGCAGAACTGCGCAGGGTGTATCTGCCGCAGCTTCAGACAGAAACCCAAAATATCCGTATCTTTGTCGAGGGACGTTTTACCGAGTTTCATCGCGAATTACTACAAACACTTTCTGGTAAGATAAAAGAATATCAGGATAGTGTTAATATGTCAATAAATGAGATTCAGAAAATTAAACAGCAGATAAATGTTGCAGTAAATCAAAAGGTTGCCTTACAAAAGCAGCTAAATGTTCTTGAAACGGCCAAAAAATCTTTAGATACAATAAGCATATAAAGTCTATGGACGACATCTATGATATTTCTGGTATTAAGAGAGGACTTAATGGTATCATGCAAATGATACCAAGTAGTTCTATGCCAAAACTGCATACAGTGTTGGGTGATGCCATTAAGAGGATGGACGAACCAATGCAATTAGCCATTATCGGAAAAATCAGCTCTTCGAAATCGACACTGGTTAATGCAATATTAGGTAAGAATGAAATAATGGTAACAGGCCAAAAGGAAGTGACATACAATGTAGGATGGCTAAAATATGGAAAACCTGATTCTGATATTATTATACATCACAAAGACAATACTCCTGTTACTATAAAAAGCCAGAAAGAGTTCTCTCTATGGTCAACAGAAAATCATGGTAGGGAAATAGATAATATTAGTTTTATTGAGGTTTTCAATGATGCAGAGATATTAAAGGAGATTAATATTATTGACACTCCAGGCCTTGATGCACTAAGAGGAAAGGATTCGCAAAACACATTGGATTTCATTCAAAAGGTTCATCCAGATGCGGTTATAATGCTTTTTACTCATTCTGTATCCGAGAATGTTCTTGATATTGTTCGCCAATATAATGTAGGAAGTTCGTTTAATCCTTTGAATGCTATTGGAGTCTTATCTAAAATTGATGTCTTATGGCAAGAAACTTTAGAAAGAGATAAAACAGCCTTGCAGATTGGTGAGAGAATGACAAAGAACAAGCTAAAGAAAGATCCAAGACTCCAGAAGACATTATTTAATATATTCCCAATCTCTGCGTTACAATTCTTAGCTTCATCAACATTGGAAGAACCTGTTCTTGACAATATTAAGAAATTGTTGGAACTAGAGTCTGGAGTTTTCAAGAGAGCAATTAATAATATTGTTTTAAATCGAGCACTCAGTTCTGTTAATAACTTCTTGAAACCACAAATGTTTCTTAATGTTGGTGTTGAGGAACGTACGCAGATGATTAATTCTGTCGGTCTCTATGGAGTCTATCTCATTATAGAAGAATTAAAAAAGAATCCTCGGGCAGATTTGATTTCGATTAGACAATTGTTATGGAAGGAAAGTGGTGCAAAAAACTTTATGAAAGTGCTTCATAATCATTTTGGGATGAGGTCAAAACTAATCAAAATGGAAAGCATTTATCAAAATATTCAGCAAGCCATTAAAGTTACAAGAGGAAACCTTGCGGATTCTACTTCTTCTCAATTGCTATCAAAAGTAGAACAGCGTATTTCCGATTTGTTTTCTAGTCTTGTTCATGAGCATAAGGAATATGAATTATTATATCAATTATACAATGGAGAAAAGTTGATCGATGAAATATCCAAGCAGGAGTTCTTCTCCTTATGCGGAGAACATGGAAGCTCCGCTTTGGAAAGATTAGGGCTTACGTCTATTTCCACAACTCAAGATCTGATTGAAAAAGCTCTTGAACGTGAGAGATATTGGCGCAAACAAGTGGCGTTAGAACCAGATCCAGATGAAAAAGCATGGATGACAATTATTCTTGTGTCCTATTCTCGACTCCGCCAGAAACTTCAAACAATGAAATACCAATATGAACAAGCAAAAGCATTTTTGTTTAACGAATAAGAAATATATTGTATGAAATGTAGTAAATGTAATACAGAAAATTTAGGTGGTGCAAAATATTGCCGCTCATGTGGTCAGAAGTTAATACCTACATTCCCGGAGTTTATAGAGCATAAAGCCAATTTTAATACTGGTATTAACTCTATAGGAGGTAAAATAATTATAACTCCTACTCAGCTGGTTTTTCGTGCCCATTCGTTCAATTTTGGAAATCTTGAAGATCGTGTTTTTGAGATAAAAGATATTGTAGGATATAAGAAGGGATTTTTTTCTTTCCTTTATATTTCATTCTCAAATGGAAAAACAATTAAATTAACTGTTTATGGTAAAGATGAGATTATACGACAATTGGAAGAAAGACGCCAATACTTAAGTATGAAATGAAAATTTATCCGTGATAATGCTATATGATAATATGTAGAGGCTGTGGAATAGCAAATGATGATAAGTCAACCTTCTGTAGAGGTTGTGGTAAAGAGCTTATACCTAAAATAGAGTGGTGGAAAGAGTACAATATGGTGCCAGTATCCATCACAAGAATGAAGAATTCTAAATGGGCACGATTCTTTTGCTTCTTGTTGTTTATACCATCTTTGTCTTCAATTTATTTCCTTCTTCGTAACAAAACACATGCAAACAGGATGAGGAGAAAGAGAAAAGAATTACTTGACACTGATTACATAGAGGCATACCAGAAGCGTTCTCTTCATTATGTTTTTGTTGCACGGGGAAGTGCTAACGATCATAGGTTTGGCTTATTTGATGTACAAAAGATCAGGATGCAATTACCTTTTGAGTATGAAGAGTTATCTTGGTCAACAAAGGGCAAGTTGCTATCTGCAAAGAAAGATGGAAAGTACTTTTCACTAGACCTAAATGGAAACATATTTAGCTAATCAATTAAAAGGAGACAATATTAATAGTTATGAAGTGCCAAAAGTGTAATTCAGAGAATCCAAATGATGCAGTATTCTGTAGAGTTTGCGGAAAGAAATTAAAGAATTCTTCAAAAGGTGGTTTATATGGATTGTTTAATGTATTATTTTGGATAGGACTAATAGTGTCAACATATTGTTTGATAAGTGTTCTTTTTCCAATGGAATGGGAAGAAACATTCCATTTTAATGGTAGCCAACATTTGTATTGTTCTGATCCTTTAAGATTATTTCGTGAAGGAAAAAGATGGTATATGCAAGAAATGACCTCTACTCTCATCGTTACATCTTTAATATCGGTCTTGTTGTTCTGGTTGAGGAATAAACAAAAGAAAAAGTTTTGATATTATCTACTAATATTACAAAGAAAGGCTTAAGAACATCACTTATAAGTTGTGTTTATGGAAAAGAACTCGAATTGTAATTGGGTCTGTATAGACTTTGGAACTTGTAATACAACGGCTGCTATTCAGATTGATGGAAAGCCTCATGTGGTTACTTATGGGAACACTCAGTTTTTCCCAACGATAGCCTGTGTTCTGCCTAACCGAGAAATTCAAGTGTGTCAAAATGCTGAACCTCTAAGGCAGAAAATGCCAGAAAGCTTCAAACAAGAGTTCAAACTAAATATTGCGGATCAGATTGACTTGAATGGTGTTCAGTATGTTGATATAATACGAGAAATTTTGAAATTTGTAAAAGGGTGTGCCCAGATTGAAAATAACAATCAGGTTTGTGATGCTGTGATTCTTACTATTCCAGCAATCTACACGGAAAGTGACCGTCGTATTGATGTTATGCGACAGGCTGCTTCAGAAGCAGGTTTTCGGGACATAGAATTCCTGTCAGAGTCTCAAGCCGCTGCCCAACACTATGCATATATTTCGGGCACCAAGAATACAGGCATATCCCTGATATATGATTTAGGGGGTGGAACCTTTGACCCCGCACTTTTAGATATGTCAAATGCAAAAGAACCAAAGTTGATTGGCAACGAAAGTGGTGTTAAGTGTGGAGGACAATTTTTCGACGCAGCAATCTATAAATATATTTTCAATGAGTTTCAAAAGACAGAAAGACCATTGTCAAGAGAGGATAGGTTAGATGATTATGCCGCTTGCAGAAGATTGAAGGAAGCTTTGTCAATACATGAAAAAGCATCTCAGTTTTTCTCAAATGGACAGACCTTCACACTCGGTAGAGAAACATTTAATGGACTTATTCTGGACAAAATAGCACTTACTTTAAAAGCATGTGACTCAACAATACAGACTGCTGGAAGCAAATGGACTGATATCAGACAGATTTTATTTGTTGGTGGTTCTACAGCCATCCCCTTGATTCGGGAAATGTTAGAAAGGCATCTTATTTCCCACAATGCTCAAAATGTAAAAATAATCAGGAATGAAACAGGAACAAAAGGAGCGTATGACCATAACTTTGCAACCTGTTTGGGAGGAATTTCGTCAAAAATCATCCCCCCTCCACCGCCACCTGAACCCATAGCAAAGATTTATTCGAATGGTGTCACATATCAACTTAAAGAAGGAAATAATACTTTTGGTCGTAGTGATGACATGGATTTTCAATTTAATGATCCTGCTATGAGTAGGAAGCATTTCGTCATAGCGGTAACTAAAGATGCGTATGGGAAATGGAGTTACACCCTTACAACATGCAGTGAAACAAAGGCAACTATATTAAATAATATGGAGCCATTAGACTTACAGAACTATCCCATATCCAGAAAAAGTGCTTTACTTCAGGATGGGTGGACAATTAGGGCAGGACGTACGACTTTCCAGTTTAAGAAATGATAAAACAAGATATTGTTAGTTTAATGATTTTAAAAATCTAAGTTTATGCAGATTCATGGTTATACTTTGATAGAACCTCCATGTAAAGGTGGAATGGCATTGGTGTATAAAGGACAAAAAGGTGGCTTTTCAAGAGCGTTTAAATTTGTCCGACCAGACAGGGCTGCTAATACGCCAAAACTTGTACAGCAGTTTTTAAAAGAGATTCGACTGCAAACATCACTTGATCATCCAAATATTATCAAAATATTGGATGCTTATCCTCATCAGCAAGCTGATGGGACTTCTTTTACTGTTCTTGAAATGGAGTGGCTAAATGGACTGGACCTTCAGCGGTATATTGAACAAAAGGCGAAGAATGGTCTTGATGATTTAACTATAAAGAAAATTGCTTTTCAAGTTCTTGATGGCCTTCAGTATGCACATGACCATAATATTCTTCATTTAGATATAAAACCAAGTAACATATTTAGGACATTGGATGGCTATATTAAAATTATAGATTTTGGTATAGCAAGAGTTGTTGGTGAAAATGCTGCTATTGTGAATGGGGCAGAAAAACTTACGCTGATGACACAGACAGGAGAATCCACATTTAAAGGTACGTTGGCATATGCTTCTCCCGAACAACAAGTGGGTGCCAAATTAGGTTTTACCTCTGATATCTACTCTTTTGGTAAAGTACTTCATTTTTTAAGTACAGGCAGCACCGACCCTTCTTTTGAAGTGAGATCGCCAAAACTTGCTTCAATCATCACAAAGTGTACAATGCAGAATCCGAAGCATAGGTATCAATCATGCAAGGAAGTGAAGGAAGCTTTTCAGGAAGCAGATAAACCCAAACAGAAGAAATGCATCAATCCACGATGCGCCAAGATGATCCCTGTTAACGCTAAGTTTTGTCCGGAATGTGGTACAATACAAGAGCAGAAAGATAAGTGTGAGAAATGTGGAAATTTACGTATTGACAATGCGGTTTACTGTGATAAATGTGGTCATAAATTTGGCGATCCTTGGAAACAATTAAAGTCTACCTCTCCTCAAAAATGGTGGTGTAAATCATGCAAACATTCATGGGTTGATCCGGAGGTTGATAACAAGACCAGCCATTGCCCGTATTGTGGTTCTGTTAACATTACAAAAATATAGATATGAAGACGTGTAGAAGATGCAATACGATAAATGATGATACAGCAAGATATTGTCGAAGCTGTGGCGAATTGCTAAACGAAAACAATTTGGAAAATAAACCAAATAAAGATGTAAATGGATGGTGGTATGTGTTAGCCTTTGTTCTTTTTCTTTTGTGGTTAGCTTTAAAAACTAAAATTATTTCGTTTTAATCAATATTTTCATATAGAAGTAGATTATATGATACGTATAGTTTCAATTGCTGGTTTCTCAAAACAAGGACGCCGGGACAATAACGAAGATTATATCCTCTATAGGGAGAAAGAATCGCCTGATAGTAGGTTCATTATCCTTTGCGATGGAATGGGTGGTCATGGACATGGTGAAATAGCAAGCCAAACGGTCGCCGATACAGTTTTTGAATATTTAAAGAGTTTGGGAAAGGAAAAATATGAAGACCAGGATCTTCAAGATGCTCTTGATATTGCCCTGTCAACTCTAACTGCTGTTGATGCATACGACGACAAGAAATCAATGGGAACGACATTGGTTGTTGCTGTTATCAATAAAATGGAGGTTCTTGTCGGCCATGTCGGTGATAGCCGTTGCTATCTGTTTGACGAGAATGGATTGTTGAAATTCCGTACTAAAGACCATTCAAAAGTAGCAGAAGCAGTGGAAGCAGAAATTCTAACAGAAGAAGAGGCCCATAAAAGTGCATATAAAAATATTCTAACTCGTTGTGTTATGTCAGGAAAAACAAATGTTCAAATAGAAATTGATCATTTGCAGATAGAGAACAATGACCGCTTGTTTATATGTTCTGATGGAATTAATGATGCAATGAGGGACAAGGAGATAGAAGAATTAATGGTTAATCGGGGCGTTTCAGGTGCCTTGGAAATGATTGATTCTATTTGCTCAGAGAAATCAAATGACAATTATTCTGCCATTATAGCAGATTTACTTCAGGATGAAAATAATCCAAAGGCTGATATAGCTGTAAACCAACAAATTCTTGTTGATAGCGAAGATGAGGATTATATTGATTGTCAAAACTGTGGAGAAAGAAATGATAGCAATGCAAAGTTCTGCAGAAAATGTGGGGCAAAACTTGGAGTCACAGAGCAGACAATCGTTGAATCTCAAGGGGAAAAGAAAAATGACAAGGGTAATGTCTTCTTGCGATTAATAAAGAAGTCCTTTCCTTTTATATGTTTTATTTTAGGATGTTTCTTAACTATGGCCTATTATAAGACCATTAATTATCAAGACGAGAAAGAGCGTTTGTCAAATATTTCTAAGATTCAGGCAAAAGATTTGTACTTTAGAAAGCAATTTGAAGATGCATCCATTTCTTTCATTTCTAATCTATGTACCATAGATTCAACAAAAAATGTAACGGATAGTGTTTTACACAAAGATACACTAAAAAATAAATATATGGATTTTTGTCAAAAATATAATAGTAGCGAGAAAAGATGAATTGCAAATCATGTGGAACATCAAATCCTGAAGGAGCGATTTTTTGCAGGAAATGTGGAAATAAACTTGTAGAAAATAAACAAGGTGGCTGCTCTAAGTCTGCTGTCATTTGGTTTATTCTTTTATGTTGTTTTGTGGGTGGAATAATAATCTACAATAATACCCGATATACATATAGTCCGACTCCGTTAGTGTCTGAAAACACGTCAAGAGAAGAAATTGTTGAACAGAAGAAAGCTTCTTATTTGAATGTTTCTAATGTTGATGTTTGTTTGAGTTCTATAGGGGAATCTGAAACTATTACAATTGATACAGATGGCGAATGGAGGATTGGGACAGGGGTCGAAAATTGGGTGTCTCTATCAAAAGATGGTAATAGTTTAACCATTAGCGTTGAAAAGAATGATGGTCAAGAACGCACAGATTATTTCACCGTTGTTGCTGACAATATAGAGAAAAGAATCAATATTACCCAATATGCCAATACTGACCCTTATGGGAAGATTACGAATGTTTGGGTTGACCATAATGAGTATGATGATGATGGCAAAAAGGGCATGAGAATCCATATAGCATTTAAAGCACATAATATGTTAAATAAAGAAGGTAAAGTTTCTGTATACTTCTATTTTTCTGATGGAACAGCCTTAATAGACGCAAATGGAAGTTATAAAACAACAGATGGTTATGTCGCTGTTAGTAGATCATTTTGTCCATCCTATGAGAATTCAGACTATAACGATTTTAAAATATTCATGCCTTATTCAGAATTGCATTTAGATTCGTCTGCAGATATTTATTTTCAGGCAACCTTGTGGTATAACCATGAGAGAATATCAGATTATAGTGAGAAAGAGCATATGCAATATACAAAGAACAATTAACTCAAAATATTTACAATAATGGAAAGATTAAATATTAACGGTGTAGTTGGGGATATTACCAATCCCTATGAACAGAACTATGATGATACATGTGCAATCAAGTCTCAACAGTTGATACTAAAGGACTTTGGTATTAATGTGACTGAGGACCAATGCGTACAGTACTCTAAAGAACATGGATGGTACAATGGCGGGACATTGCCCCAAGATGTTGGTAAACTTCTTGATGCAGCAGGAATTCCTTGTACCCAAACAGATGGGGCAAATGTCTATGATTTGGTTAATGAACTATCTCAAGGACACAAGGTGATTGTTGGTGTTGACAGTGGTGAACTATGGAGCGATAGTATTTGGGATTGGCTTAAGGACATCTTTTTAGGGGACACACCAGATCATGCACTCATAGTGGCAGGGATAGATATGACGGATCCAGATAATCCAATGGTGATTGTAACAGATCCTGGTACTGGACAGCCAGCTCAACCTTATCCTTTGGATCAGTTTATGGATGCTTGGTCTGATTCTAATTGTTTTATGGTTTCTACAAATATCGCTACACCAGAAGCAACTCAAAGTATGGCGGCAAATGGCCTTGTCAATGGTCATCTTAACGAGGTTGCAAATGTGGATTATAATACATTCGTTCAGTTCCAAGATTATAGCCATCAAATTGATTATGCCATTCAAGGTCCACAACTTTATAACATGTTCCAACAGTTCCCTACTATGGACATGTCATTTAATGATGCGTTGACTCAATTTAGTATGCCTCCTTATGATCCATTACTGACAATACCCGTCACAAATTCAATAAATCCATTCACATTTAATTATACAGGTTTAACAGATCTGGGGTGGATGGGTGATGCTGCAAGTGTTACACCACTGGACCATGGACTTACAGAAACACAGCAGCATTCGTTAGAAATATTGCAAGATAACCTTACGACGGCTCAGGAACAAGCCCAAAATTGTCTGGATGAGGGATTGTATGTTTCAAGTCAAATGTGGCAAAACGAAGAACATGAAACTCAACAGGCAATAGATGATATACTACATCATGTATAATCAAAGTTAGTATATGAATATATTGAAGTTAAGTTTTACAGAAAAATAGTTGTAAGGCGATGATATGTAATTATTGTGGAACGTCAAATTCTCAAGAAGCTAAGTTCTGTAGAAACTGTGGCAGGGAATTAAGAGAAAGGATGCCTGTTCAAAAACCGTCTATTGAAACGAACAAGTCATCTTCATACCTTTTGGGTGTGTTGATGTTTATAATACTATTGATCATTGGTTGTGCTATTTTCGCTATTTTTATAATGAATACAAAAGAAAAAGCACCAACAGAACATACAGAGGTTGTCTCATCGAAGAATCTGAATATGTCAGGCTATATTGGTCAATATCCAGTTACTATGCAAATACATATTTCTGGTTCTAATGTAAATGGTACTTATTATTATAATCGTATGGGGTCAGATAATAAACTTATTATAAATGGAACCTATGATAATGGGGAAATCCATCTTGTTGAAACCACTGTATCTGGTATGCAAACAGGTGATTTTCGTGGAAGGCTTGTTAATGGTAAGTTCACCGGACTGTATATTAATTATCAAGGGAAAGAAATGGCTTTTAATATTAATTCGATATAAGAGGAAAATTGGGGGCTCTAATTGGCTTATGAAACATTTTATTGGTACTACGGTGAAAGAGTTCGTTGGCGATGTCATTGATGATTAAGTTTGTTAATTAGATGAAAAAGATACTATTAATAAGCATTTTGCTGCTGTCGTTTTGTGAAATGACCAAAGCGCAGAGTGACTACTATATGCAGAAGGCGCAGAGCTATATGAGTGAAGCGGAGTACTATACCAAGAAGGCTGAGGGGTATGAACGTGAGGCAGAGTACTACAACAAACAGGCACAGAATTATCTGCGTCAGGCAGAAAGCTATTCTCGAAAAAAAGACTATGACAAAGCCAAGACTTATACTCGCTGGGCAAATGAGGCTACTGATAAAGCGAAAGTACGAGAGAGGTGGGCCAAGGATGCCCGTGACAAGGCTGAGCAGAGGATGAGGTGGGCTCAGGAGGCACTGCGAAAGGCAGAGAGAAGGTGAAGGCAAGATTACTAAAACAATACGATATGAAAAAGTTATTATTATTCATCCTGCTGGTCTTGATGACGGTGGGGACAACGGCACAGAGCACGCGTAAGCTGAGGAGCTTCTTCACGGAAGGCTATGTGCAGAACCTGTTCCTTTATGCCCATCCGAATGCAGGCAAGTTCAATGGTGTGGAAATAAGGGAGATTACGAGTGACGAAGTGATTCTTAGGGCATCTTTTGAATCAGACTCGTGGTTGTTCAGCAGCACTTACCGATGCACCATCCATATTGAAGTGGATGGCGATGAACACTTTACCAGAATCACCTCCCGTTGTGACTCTGGCAGTAGCCGATGGACATGTTTCAAGTGGGCGACCGACGAGTTGATTGACAAATGCAGGAATGCCAATCGCAGTAGCCGGTCCATAGACTTCATGGAACGTCACTTCGATAAACGCCTGCGTAACTTTACCGGCGAGGAGGCAATGTGTACCCTGTTGACTATTGCATTGTACAATTACGATTATTAGAAAAAACGTACTTGCGGACTTGATTTATGATAATTTGCTGCGTTTTTGGAGAAAAAAGTTACGAATTATTTGTTTGTTTGGTAAAAACTTTATAATTTTGCAGCCGAAATAAAGAAACGATGAAGAATCTGAATCTATTGAACGGCATTATTATTATTCGACTGCGTAACGTGGTCGGAAGTGATAAGGCGTTTGTGTAGATCAAGATGATATTAAAGATTAATTAAATAAATAATGAAGAGCCTTTCTCACTTCCGAGTGCGAAAGGCTTATTTTGTTGTAATGAATAGTCAAATAGTAAAATAGTCAAATAGTAAAATGGAAAGGTTGTTTATTTTCGACACGACGCTTCGCGATGGCGAGCAGGTGCCAGGATGTCAGTTGAACACCGTAGAGAAGATCCAGGTGGCCAAGGCACTGGAGATGATGGGTGTGGATGTGATTGAAGCTGGTTTCCCAGTTTCCAGCCCAGGGGATTTTAATTCGGTGATTGAGATCTCAAAGGCCGTGACCTGGCCTGTTGTCTGTGCCCTGACCCGTGCCGTGGAGCATGACATCGACGTGGCTGCCGAGTCACTGAAGTTTGCCAAGCGAAAACGTATCCATACGGGTATCGGAACCAGCGACATGCATATTTTCTACAAGTTCAACTCTACAAAGGAGGAGATTATAGAACGTGCCGTAGCTGCCACGAAGTATGCCAAGCGGTATGTGGAGGACGTGGAGTTCTACTGCGAGGATGCCGGACGTACGGACAACGAGTATCTGGCCCGTGTGGTGGAGGCCGTCATCAAGGCTGGTGCCACCGTGGTGAACATCCCTGACACGACTGGCTACTGCCTGCCGCAGGAGTACTACGAGAAGATCAAGTACCTGAAGGAACATGTTGACGGTATTGACAATGCGATTCTCTCCACCCACTGCCACAACGACCTGGGTATGGCGACTGCCAACACCTTCAGTGGTGTGATGGCAGGTGCCCGTCAGGTGGAGGTGACTGTCAACGGTATCGGTGAGCGTGCCGGCAATACCAGTCTTGAGGAGATTGCCATGATCCTGAAGTGTCACAAGGGGCTGGGCATCGACACGAATATCAACACGACGAAGATTTATCCGACAAGCCGCATGGTCAGCAGCCTGATGAACATGCCCGTGCAGCCCAACAAGGCCGTGGTAGGCCGCAATGCTTTTGCCCACAGCAGCGGCATCCATCAGGACGGTGTCTTGAAGAACGTACAGACCTACGAGATTATGGACCCGAAGGATGTGGGCATCGATGACAACAGCATCGTGTTGACGGCCCGCAGTGGACGTGCTGCCCTGAAGCATCGTCTGCATGCCAACGGCGTGGATCTCTCGGAAGAGAAGCTTGACAAGGTATATGAGAAGTTCCTGGAGCTGGCTGACCAGAAGAAGGAGGTGACCGATGCCGACGTACTGATGCTGGCAGGTGCCGACACTGCCGACCAGCATGCCGTACGTCTTGACTTCCTGCAGGTTACTACGGGTAAGGGTGTGAAGAGCGTCGCTTCGATTGGTCTTGACATCAGTGGCCAGAAGTTTGAGGCAGCCAGCAGCGGCAATGGTCCTGTAGATGCCGCCATCAAGGCGTTGAAGAAGATCATCATGAAGCAGATGACACTGAAGGAGTTTACCATCCAGGCCATCTCGAAAGGCTCGGACGACGTGGGTAAGGTTCACATGCAGGTGGAATATGACGGTTCCATGTATTACGGCTTCGGTGCCAATACCGACATCGTGACGGCTTCCGTTGAGGCATATATCGACTGTATTAATAAGTTTAGAGTTTAGAGACCCACCCCCAACCCCTCCCTGTGAGGGAGGGGAGTAATATGATAATGCCCCATGAGTTATAAGACCGCTTCACCTGACAGATATGGATTGCTAAAAGATTTTGCAAGAGAGAATCGCCGTCATGCCACTGAGGCAGAACGCGTGCTTTGGGTGTACTTGAGAGATAATTCGCTGGTATTGAACAAATTGAAAACTATTTTATAATAAAGAAAGAGTGTATGAATAATGATGTGTATGGAGTAACTGCTCCCCTCCCTCATAGGGAGGGGGTGGGGGTGAGTCTCTTTGATAAGATTTGGGACCGGCATGTCGTCCAGCAGGTGGAGGACGGCCCCACACAATTGTATATCGATAGGCTGTACTGTCATGAGGTCACTTCTCCGCAGGCATTTGACGGAATGAGGGCACGTGGCCTGAAGTGTTTCCGTCCGGAGAAGATTATCTGCATGCCTGACCATAACACGCCGACGCATGACCAGGACAAGCCTATTGCCGACCCCGTGAGCAGACGACAGGTGGATGCTCTGGCACGGAATGCCGCAGAGTTCGGGCTGACGCACTATGGCATGATGTCGAAGGACAATGGCATCATCCATGTGGTAGGACCGGAGAAGGGACTTTCGCTGCCTGGAATGACCATTGTCTGTGGTGACTCGCACACCTCGACGCATGGTGCTATGGGCGCTGTCGCCTTCGGCATCGGCACGAGCGAGGTGGAGATGGTGCTGGCTTCGCAGTGCATCCTCCAGCAGAAGCCAAAGTCGATGCGTATCAATATCAACGGTACGTTGCAGCAGGGCGTGACGGCCAAGGATGTGGCACTCTATCTGATGGCGCAGCTGACGACCTCTGGTGCTACGGGCTACTTCGTGGAGTATAGCGGTGACGTGGTTCGCAACCTCTCGATGGAGGGCCGCCTGACGCTCTGCAACCTCTCGATAGAGATGGGTGCCCGTGGCGGTTTCGTCGCTCCCGACGATGTGACGTTCAATTATATAAAGGGTAGGGAGTATGCTCCCAAGGGTGCCGACTGGGACAAGGCGCTGGCCTATTGGAAGACGTTGAAGAGCGACGACGATGCCGTGTTCGACAAGGAACTGACGTTTGATGCCCGTGACATTGAGCCGCGCATCACCTATGGCACGAATCCAGGAATGGGGATAGGAGTGACCTCCCCCATCCCTTCCAAGGGAGAGGAAGCTAAAGCACTGGCCTACATGGGCTTCCAGCCTGGCGAGAAGCTGCTGGGCAAGCCCATCGATTACGTGTTCCTTGGTGCCTGCACCAATGGCCGCATAGAAGATTTCCGTGCCTTTGCCTCTGTCGTCAAGGGTAGGAGGAAGGCGGATGGCGTGACCGCCTGGCTGGTACCCGGCAGTTGGGCCGTTGACCGTCAGATTCGTGAGGAGGGACTTGACAAGGTGCTGGAGGACGCAGGCTTCGAGATCCGTCAGCCAGGCTGCTCCGCCTGTCTGGCCATGAACGACGACAAGGTGCCGGCAGGGAAGTACTGCATGTCAACGAGCAACCGCAACTTCGAAGGCCGTCAGGGACCAGGTGCCCGTACCATTCTCTGCTCGCCGCTCACTGCCGCCGCTGCAGCGGTCACAGGCGTCATCACCGACCCACGTGAGTTCATTTAGATCGATAATCGAAAATTTGTAAATAGTAAATATCAAGGTGAAACAGAAATTCAATATCATCACATCGACCTGCGTTCCGCTGCCGTTGGAGAACGTCGATACCGACCAGATTATTCCTGCCCGTTTCCTGAAGGCGACCGACAAGGAAGGCTTTGGTGACAACCTTTTCCGTGACTGGCGCTACGACAAGGAGGGAAGGCCCGTCAAGGACTTCGTGCTCAACGACCCCACTTATGGTGGCTGCATCCTTGTGGCCGGCAAGAACTTCGGCAGCGGCAGCAGTCGCGAACATGCGGCATGGGCCATTGCCGGCTATGGCTTCCGCGTGGTCATCAGCTCGTTCTTTGCCGATATCCACAAGAACAACGAGCTTAACAACTTTGTGCTGCCGGTGGTGGTCAGCGAAAGCTTCCTCGCAGAGCTGTTCGACAGCATCCATGCCGACCCGAAGACCGAGGTGGAGGTCGATCTGCCCCGTCAGACGGTGACCAACAAGGCCACTGGACACAGCGAGACTTTTGAGATTAACGGCTACAAGAAGCACTGTCTGATGAACGGACTCGACGACATTGACTTCCTGGTACAGAACAAGGACAAGACCGAAGAGTGGGAAAAGACCCACCCCCAGCCCTCCCTATGAGAGAGGGGAGAGGTTAGTTAAAGAAATAGAAAAGATAGAATTCGTGAATATGGAAGAAGAAACGAGAAAGGTATCTACTCCCCTCCATTACAGGGAGGGGCAGGGGGGAGGGTCTCCTTTTATCGAAATACTCGACTCGACCCTGCGTGACGGAGAACAGACCAATGGCGTGTCGTTCGTTCCGCATGAGAAACTGATGATTGCCCGCATGCTGCTGCGTGACGTCAATGTCGATCGCATAGAGGTGGCGTCGGCCCGCGTCTCTGACGGGGAGCGTGATGCCGTGAGGATGATCTGCCGCTATGCCCGTCAGATAGACAAGCTGGAAAGGGTGGAGGTGCTCGGCTTCGTCGATGGAGGAAAGTCTATCGACTGGATAGCCGACTGTGGCGGAAAGGTCATCAACCTGCTGGCCAAAGGCTCGCTGAAGCACTGCACCCAGCAGCTGGGAAAGACGCCCGAGGAACATATTGCCGATGTCAAGGCCGAGCTACAGTATGCAGCATCGAAGGGCATGACCGTCAACCTCTATTTAGAGGACTGGTCGAACGGCATGAAGGACTCGCCCGAGTACGTCTATCAGCTGATGGATAGCTTAGCCTCCCTCTCATCCCCCCAAGTGGGGGAAAGTCCTGATGCGCAGTCATTCCTCCCCCAGTCGGGTGGGGTGGGGAGCGGGCTGGTTCGTCGTTTCATGCTTCCCGATACCCTTGGCATCATGAATCCGCTGCAGGTCATAGAGTATTTCCGTAAGATGATGAAACGCTATCCGCAGCTGCACTTCGACTTCCATGCCCATAACGACTACGACCTCGCCGTCAGCAATTCCCTCGCTGCCGTGTTGAGCGGAGCCAAGGGCCTGCACGTCACGGTCAACGGACTCGGTGAGCGTTGCGGTAATGCACCTATCGCCAGTGTCCAGGCTATCCTGAAGGACCAGTTCCATGCCAAGACGAATATCGACGAGAGCCAGTTGAACGGCATCAGCCGGCTGGTAGAGGGCTATAGCGGCGTTGCCGTCGCTCCCAACCAGCCCATCGTCGGCGAGAATGTGTTTACACAGGTGGCTGGCGTACATGCCGACGGTGACTCGAAGGACAAACTCTACTACAACGAACTCATCCCTGAGCGTTTCGGCCGGAAGCGCGAATATGCCCTGGGAAAGACCAGCGGACGGGCCAATATTGCCAAGAACCTGGAGGAGCTGGGGCTGGAGCTGACACCCGAACAGACACGCCGCGTCACTCAGCGAATCACCGAACTGGGAGACAAGAAGGAGATCGTGACACAGGATGACCTGCCCTATATCGTGAGTGACGTGCTGAAACATGATGCGCCAGAAGACAAGGTCAAGCTCATCAGCTATGTGGTGTCAACGGCCTACGGTCTGAAGCCCGGTGCCAATGTGCGCGTTGAGATCAACGGTCAGCAGTATGAGGCAGGAGCGACAGGCGACGGTCAGTATGATGCTTTCGTCAAGGCCCTGCGCTTTATCTACAAGAAGTACCTGAACCGTACGTTCCCTATCCTGGCCAACTATCAGGTCAGCATTCCTCCCGGCGGACGCACCGATGCCCTGGTGCAGACCGTGATCTCCTGGCATTACCGCGACGGCATCCTACGCACTCGTGGCCTCGATGCCGACCAGACAGAAGCCGCCATCAAGGCCACGTTCAAGATGCTGAACATCGTCGAAAGTCAGTTGTAACTTTAGCCGTTGTTGTCGTTTCCGTTGAGGTCAAACGTGTAGGTCTGTTTCAGGTTCAGAGAACCAGAGGTGATAATCTCACCCACTTTCTCGCCGGTGAGTGTCGAGTTGACTCCGAATTCGCCTGACCTGCCCTGGCCAATGGGGTTGCCGGCAGCATTCAGAATGCCGTAGCTGAAGGCGACACGATTGGTATAGGTCACCTTGTCGGCTTGTGAAATGTCCTTGTCAGACTTCAGCGTCACCGTCTTGTTGAAGGTGAAGGTGCAGGGCAGCTTGGCCGTGAGCGTCTTTTTCCATTCCAGGGTCTTCATGGTCTCGGTCTTCTCTCCGGTTCCGTCGTTGTAGGACACCACGATGTCGCAGTAGTCCAGCATGTCCTGTGTCACGTAGAATGTGTAGGTCATCGTTACACCGGCAGGCTTCAGGTTGTTAGTGTTTGAGCCGTTGTCGTCGTTGTCGTCACCACAGGCAGTCAGAGCCGTGGTCATGGCCATGGCGCACAGCATGGTCAGTGCAGCACATAGGAATCTCATCTTTTTCATTGTCGTTTGATTTTGATAGTGAATATTCTCCCTGCAAAAATACAAAAAAAACTGTGAAACAGGACTGCAACATTCGAAAAAAAACTCTCAAATCCGTAAAACTACAAAAAAAAATAAAACTGCGAATACATCTTCCGCATTATTTTGTACCTTTGCAGCTGAAAGAAACAATTGGCAAAAACTATAACTGAAGCGATATGAAACTGAAGATTGCCGTTCTTCCGGGCGACGGTATTGGTCCGGAGATTATGAAGCAGGGCGTGGCGGTGCTGGATGCCGTAGCCAAGAAGTTCGGACATAAGTTTGAATACGAGGAGGCCATCTGCGGTGCCCATGCCATTGAAGAGGTGGGCGACCCGTATCCTGACAGCACGCACGAGGTCTGCATGAAGGCCGATGCCGTGTTGTTTGCTGCCGTAGGAGACCTGAAGTATGATCACGACCCGACAGCCAAGATACGTCCGGAGACTGGACTGCTGGCCATGCGCAAGAAGCTGGGGCTGTTTGCCAACGTACGTCCGGTGGCTACCTTCGACTGTCTGCTGCATAAGTCTCCCCTGAAGGAGGAACTGCTGCGTGGTGCCGATTTCGTGGTTATCCGCGAACTGACGGGCGGCATGTACTTCGGTGAGAAGTATCAGGACAACGACAAGGCCTTTGACACCAACTACTACACCCGTCCGGAGGTGGAGCGTATCCTGAAGGTGGCCTTCGAACTGGCAATGACCCGCAAGAAGCACCTGACGGTGGTGGATAAGGCCAACGTGCTGGCATCCAGCCGCCTGTGGCGACAGATAGCCAAGGAGATGGAGCCGCAGTATCCTGATGTCGTGACCGACTATATGTTTATTGACAATGCCTCGATGCGCGTGCTGACCGAGCCGAGGTTCTTCGATGTCATCGTGACGGAGAACACCTTCGGCGACATCCTCACCGACGAGACCTCGTGCATTACCGGCTCCATGGGCCTGCAGCCGTCGTCGTCGCTGGGTGAGCATACGCCGCTCTTCGAACCAGTACACGGTTCCTGGCCTCAGGCCAAGGGGCAGAATATCGCCAATCCGCTGGCACAGATTCTCTCGGCAGCCATGTTGCTCGAACACTTCGGACTGGAGCAGGAGGGGGCACTCATTCGTGAGGCGGTCAATGCCAGTCTTGATGCCAACGTCCGCACGCCGGAGATTCAGGTCGAAGGAGGCGAACACTACGGAACGAAGGAAGTGGGAGAGTGGATTGTCAATTATATAAGTGGCAAGTGATAAGTGACAAGTATGGTGTGCAGAGTAATCATTATTGCTGTTTTCTCACTACTGATTTCTTGTTCTGCCTTGGCGCAGACGATGCAGCAGTGGCGCGACTCGCTGGAGGTGCTGAACCGTCAGATTGCACAGTCGCCTTCAGACCTTGAGCTGCATCTGCACAAGGCGGCTGTGAACATCGAGCTGGGTGAGTGGGAATATGCGGCTGATGAATATACGTTGGTGCTTGCCAAGGACGCAACAAATCCTGCTGCACGCTTCTTCCGTGCCTATACCAATACCCAGCTGCATCGCTATGATCAGGCTTTGTTCGACTATGCGGAGCTGTTGCGTGTCTCACCCCTGCACTTTGAGGCCCGCTTGGGACATGCCTACGTTCAGGAGAAGACGGGACGGCGGATGGAGGCACTCGACGAACTCAACCTGATGGTAGAGATGTTTCCTGACAGCGCCAGTGCATACGCTGCCCGTGCTGATCTGGAGAACACCCTGCACCAGACGGAACTGGCGCTGTACGACTGGGAACGGGCCGTTCAGACGGACTCACTTAATGCCGACTACGTGCAGTCGCATGCCTTGTTGCTGCTTTCTCTGGAACGTGGGGAGGAAGCCCGTCAGGTGCTTGATGCTGCCGTTGCTCGAGGCTTGCCGCGAGGACTGTTCCAACCCTTGTATGCAAGGATTAAGAGAATGAAAGAATGAGAAAAGTGATTGTCCTTTCATCGTTTTTTTGCCTGCTGGCAATAGGCAGCGTGTCGGCACAGACGCGCTGGAATGCCCAGTACCAGCAGTACATCGACCAGTGGCACAGCGTGGCCATCGACCAGATGAACCGCTACCGCATACCTGCCAGCATCACGTTGGCACAGGGACTGCTGGAGAGTGGGGCAGGGCAGAGCACGCTGGCCCGCAAGGGTAACAACCACTTCGGCATCAAGTGTCATAACGACTGGACGGGAGCCACCATCCATCGTGACGATGACGCTACGGGCGAGTGTTTCCGCTCCTATCGGAATGCCTACGACAGCTACGAGGACCATTCGCGATTCCTGGTTGACGGCAGGCGTTACCGTTCGCTGTTCTCCTTGCAGCTGACCGACTACAAGGGCTGGGCCCGTGGGCTGAAGGCTGCCGGCTATGCCACTAATCCGAAATATGCTGACCGACTGATAGAGATTATTGAAGTCTATCGGCTTTACGAGTATGACAAAGGGAAGCACAATGCCGGTTCGGTCTCTTCGCCCGACCTTGACATCTATGAGTTCAACGACAATCTCTATGTGATAGCCCGACGGGGAGACACCTTCCGCACCCTTGCCGACGAGACGGGCATCTCCTACCGCAAGCTGGCCAAATACAACGAACGTGACAAGAACGACCAGTTGCAGGAGGGTGAGATTGTATGGCTGAAGAAGAAAGCCCGTAAAGCACCGAAGGAGTACAAGAACCGTCCGCACATTGTTCAAGCGGGCGAGTCCATGTACTCCATCGCACAATATTATGGTATTCGTCTGGAGCGGCTCTACAAGATGAACGACCTCACGCCTGACTATAACATCCGCGTCGGTGATCAGCTGAAGCTCCGCTAAAGCTTACCTCATTTTCACATATTTGTGGAGCGTCTTGCGGACAGCTCCTTCTCCGGCATACAGTTCCTTCACCATGCCTTCTATCTGTTCGCCGAGACCTGCCTCGTAGAGGTCGAGACCGAAGACGTCCCTGCGACTGTAGAGCTGCTTCAGCGGACTCCAGTCCTGATCGGGCTTGCCAATCTCCAATGGGGCGACAATAGCCTGCAGCTCTGCCTGCATGGGGTCTGGTGAACAGTCGAACGGCGTGCCGTCGTCCTTGATACCCTTCAGGTAGCGGGCATAGCCGGCAAGTGTCAGCGGTATGAGTACAAGGTTCGACTTGTCGAGACCACGGGCAATATACTTCTTCAGTGTCTCGCCGAAGCGGATGGGCAGCTTCTGGCTGGTGTCCATAGCAATGCGCTGTGGAGCATCAGGCATGAAGGGATTGGGCAGACGGCGGTTGATGACGGCACCGATAAACTCATAAGGGTTCAGCACACCGGGATCGACCACTACGGGCATAGCCTCCATATAGCCGATCTTCTGGATGAAAGCCCGCAGGTCGTCATCCTTCATCTCAGCGGAGATGAGCGTATAGCCCAGCATGCAGCCGTAGATGCTCATCGCCGTGTGCAGCGGGTTCAGGCAGGTGGTCACCTTCATCGTCTCCACCTTATCCACCGTCTCGCGGGTGGTGTAGAGCGCACCGCCCAGGTCGAGCGGGGGACGTCCGTTGGTATAGTCATCCTCGATGACCAGATACTGCACCTCCTCGGCATTCACAAACGGAGCGGTGAAGGTGTGCTTCTCGGTCTCAATGTAGTTGTTGTCCTCGAAACCGTCCTTGGCCAACAGCTCCTTTACCTTCTCATGGGGACGCGGCGTAATCTTGTCAATCATCGACCAGGGGAAAGTCACCTTTGTCTTGTCGCGCAGATACTCGGCGAAGTTGGCAGGTACGAGTCCGGTATTTACCCAGCGCTCGGCATAGGCCAGGACGCCAGCTTTTACGCGGCCTCCGTTATGCGAGCAGTTGTCCATCGACTGTATGGTGAGGGGCAGCTTGCCGGCCTTATAGCGCTCATAGAGCAGGGCTGTTACCTTGCCCATAGCAAACTTGGGACCCTCGCAGGTCTTCCCCCCAAGGGGGGACGGGAGGGGGGCCTGCAGGTCTGCCTCGTTATAGGTGTAGCCCTTTTCGGTGATGGTGAACGAGATCATCTGCAGGCTTGGGTTGCGGAATATCTCCACGAGTCTGTTCCAGTCGTCAAACTGTGGGTCGGCCTTCAGGGCTTCCGTCACGCTGGCAATGACCTTCTTCTCAATATTCCCGTCCGACTGCAGGCTCACCAGCAGCGACAGATTGTTGTAAGGCGTGTATGCCTTGTCGATGACCTCGAAGTCGAATGTCTCGGCCACGATGACACCGCGGTCGTATTTGCCCGTGTTCAATGCGTCATTCAGAATGGCAGCAGGAAACGCCCTGAAGATGTTGCCGCCGCCGAAGTGTACCCAAGTGGGTTCCTTGGCAGTCTTCTCGCGTACCGCCTTGATGTCATACTTGGGAAGCTCATAGCCTTTTGCCTCCCATTCAGCGGCGTTATAGTTCCCGCTATAAATATCATTCAGTTTCATAATCTTCAATTATCAATTGTCAATTATCAATTAGTCAAAGAATCCGGGTTGTTTGTATTCAATGCCTAATTCGCGATCGACGGCGGCGAGGATGCCCTGCACCTGTCCGAGGGCGAACATACGGCCCAGAAGCGTGTAGCCGGCGTTGTGGCCATGACTCGACTCGTCCATGATACCGCCAGGCGCGTCGGTGAAGGTCATGCCGTGATCCACGCGCATCGGCAACAGTGGATTTTCTTTTTCGAAAATTCTGCAGAGCTCGATGAGGTCGGCACGTCCACCCAGATGACTGGCTTCTGTGAAGTCGCCGTTGGGGAAGATGTGGCACGAACGCAGATGGACGAAGTGGGTGCGCGAAGCAAACTTACGGGCCAGCTCGACCACGTTGTTGTAGGCACCTGCCGAGAGGCTTCCTGCACAGAACGTCAGGCCGTTGTGCTTGTTGGGCACGGCATCGAGGAACCACTGGATGTCCTCTTCAGTACGGACGATGCGTGGCAGACCGAGAATCTCGATGGGAGGATCGTCTGGATGTACGCACATGTTCATGTCGCATTCTTCGCAGACAGGCATGATGGCCTCCAGGAAGTATTTCATGTTGGCGCGCAGCTGCGCCTTGTCGATACCCTTGTAGAGGTCGAGGAACTCGCGGAACTTCTGAATGGGAGCCTCGTCGTTCTCGCTGAAGTTGCCTGAGACGAAGCCCTGCGTCTTGATGACGATATTCTCCACGAGCTTGTGGTCCTTCTCAGGCGTCATGGTCTTGGCCAGCTCGTCGCACTCTGCCAGCACGTTGCGCCCCTCGCCGACACCTGCAGGGAACTGGAACTGAGCCCATTCCTCACGTGCTCCCTCACGCTTCAGGATATAGATGTCGAAGTAGGCAAACTCGGCATAGTTGAAGTAGAGGTTGGTCGAGCCGTTCGGATTCTGGTGGAACAGGTCGGTACGCGCCCAGTCAAGCACAGGCATGAAGTTATAGCAGATGCAGTGGATGCCCTCTGCCGCAAGGTTACGCAGCGACTCCTTATATACCTCAATCTGGTGGTCGCGGTCAGGACCGCCGTATTTGATGGTTTCCACTACGGGCAGACTCTCTACGACGCTCCAGCGCATGCCGTAGCTCTCCATATACTCTCGCAGGTCACGAATCTTCTCCCTTGTCCATACCTTGCCGAGGGGCACGTCGTGAAGAGCCGTCACGATGCCCTCAACACCGATTTGTCTCAACATGGCAAGCGTAATCTTATCCTTCTTGCCAAACCATCTCCATGTTCTTTCCATATTAATAGCTTCTTGCGATAATTACACGATGCTTTGACGGCTTGCCGCTCACCATGTCGATGCCCTCGGTCTGTTCGTAGGCAAAGGGCACGCAGCGGATGGTTGCCTGTGTCTCTTCCTTGATCTTGGCCTCCGTCTCGGCTGTGCCGTCCCAGTGGCAGAGGAAAAAGCCGCCGTCCTTCACACGCTCCTTGAACTCTTCGTAGTTGTCGCACTCGAAGACGTGCTCGTCGCGGTACTTGCGGGCCTTCTCAAAGATGTTCTTCTGGATATCGTCGAGCAGCTTCACGACGCGCTCCACGATGCCGTCAATGCTGACGGTCTCCTTCTCTAACGTGTCACGGCGCATCACTTCGATGGTACCGTTCTCCAGGTCACGGGCACCGAGAACCAGACGTACGGGAACACCCTTCAGCTCATAGTCGGCGAACTTGAAGCCCGGACGTTTGTTGTCGGCATCGTCAAACTTCACGCTGATGCCTTTCTCTCGCAGCTGTTCGATGATGGGCGTCACCTCCTTGTTGACCAGTTCCATCTGCTCCGGCTTGGTGGCAATGGGGATGATGACCACCTGGATGGGGGCAATACGTGGCGGCAGCACCAGACCGTTGTCGTCGCTGTGGGCCATGATCATGGCACCGATGAGTCGGGTAGAGACACCCCATGATGTTGCCCAGACGTATTCGGGCTTGTTCTCCTTGTTCAGATAGGTCACCTCGAATGCCTTGGCAAAGTTCTGGCCGAGGAAATGGCTGGTGCCGCTCTGCAGGGCCTTGCCGTCCTGCATCATGGCCTCGATGGTGTAGGTGTCGAGTGCTCCGGCGAAACGCTCTGTCTCGCTCTTCACGCCCTGTAGTACGGGGAGTGAGAGCCACTCCTCGGCAAATGTTGCATAGACGTGCAGCATCTTCTTGGCTTCCTCTTCGGCCTCTTCCTTGGTAGCGTGGGCGGTATGTCCCTCCTGCCACAGGAACTCCGAGGTGCGGAGGAACGGACGGGTACGCATCTCCCAGCGCATCACGTTACACCACTGGTTGCACATCAGGGGCAGGTCACGCCAAGAGTGAATCCAGTTCTTGTAAGTGTTCCAGATGATGGTCTCGGAGGTCGGACGTACAATCAGTTCCTCTTCCAACTTGGCAGCGGGATCAACCTCTACGCCGCTCTTGTCCTCCTTGGCACGCAGACGGTAGTGCGTCACTACGGCACACTCCTTGGCGAAGCCCTCTACGTGTTCAGCCTCTCTCGAGAGGAACGACTTGGGAATCAACAGGGGGAAATAGGCGTTCTGGGCGCCCGTCTCCTTGAACATCTTGTCCAGTTGGGCCTGCATCTTCTCCCAGATGGCATAGCCATAAGGCTTGATGACCATGCATCCGCGTACTGCCGACTGCTCGGCGAGGTCGGCTTTCACCACCAAATCATTATACCACTGACTATAGTTGTCAGCTCTCTTTGTCATTTCTTTTAATTCTTTTGCCATGCTTTTTGCTGATATGATTTCAAAATTTGGCGCAAAGGTACAAAAAAGATTAAAGATTAAGGATGAAACATGAAAGTTTTTATGGTATGACGGAATTTTTTTGTTTTTTATGTTCCATTTTTAATTATTTGTCGTATCTTTGCGGTCGGAATATACAAGTTAAACTACAAAAACAGATAAATTATGAAAGCAAAAGTTTCTATTTTGGCACTCTGTGCATGTATGATGCTCTCAAGTTGCAGTTTCCTTGAGGGACTTTTCAAGAAGAAACAAGTGACGCCCGCACCGCCTGCTCCTGCAGCTACCGTCGTGATACGTAACCACATGGATAAAGTAAAGTCTGAGGCCTTGAAGATCAAGAACGCCGAGATTGAGCAGGTGACGGATGCTAACGGCTATGACGCCGTGAAGGTGACCTTCAACAGCGGTATCCTCTTTGCTACAGGACAGTCTGACTTGTCGGCAAGCTCTCAGGAGTCACTGCGTGACCTGGCTGATGTGCTGAAGAACAACACCATCTGCGACGTCGCCATCCTGGGCTTTACAGACAATATGCCTTTCCGTGGCCTGACAGAAGAGCAGAGCATTGAGAAGAACAAGGAACTCTCTACCGACCGTGCCTCTGCCGTAGCAGCCTATCTGCAGCAGCTGGGTGTCAGCATCGACCAGATCAAGAACATCCAGGGCATGGGCTCCGACGACCCCGTTGCCAGCAATGATACGGAGGAAGGCCGTCGCCAGAACCGCCGCGTCGAGATCTATCTCTATGCAAGTGAGGCGATGATCAATGCTGCCGAGGCAGGAACGCTTCAATAGTTTAGAGTTTAGAGTTTATAGTTGAGAGTTTAGAGATGAGAGACATTTGTCCCTTTACTCCCCGAGGCCAAAGGCCGATAACTCCTCTTAACTCCCCTTAACTCCCCAGTAAGTAAGCGAATGCGAAACTTAAAAAGATATACAGTTAAACCAATTAAAAACAATTAGAAAGATGAAATTCAAAGCTTTTTCTCTGGCACTTTGCCTTGGCATCGTGCTTGCAGGATGTAACAACCTGCAGAAGGGCCTCGTGATTGGTACCACAGGTGGTGCCGTGTTGGGTGGTGTCATTGGTAAGATTGCCGGCAATACAGCCGTCGGTGCTGCCGTAGGCGCAGCCGTCGGTGCCGGTACAGGTGCCATCATCGGTAAGCACATGGATAAGGTAAAGGCTGAAGCCGAGCAGGTACGCAACGCCGAGGTGACCGAGGTGACCGATGCCAACGGCCTGAAGGCTGTCCAGCTGACCTTCGACAGCGGTATTCTCTTTGCAACGGGTAAGTCAGCCCTGACAGCAGCTTCCAAGTCTTCACTCAACGAGCTGGCTGCCGTGCTGAAGAACAACACCGACTGTGACGTGGCCATCCAGGGCTTCACGGACAATGTAGGCTTCCGTGGCAAGACGGCTGCCGAGAGCGTAGAGCTGAACAAGGCTCTGTCACTCGACCGTGCTGCTGCCGTTTCTGCCTATCTGCAGTCATTAGGTGTCAGCGCTTCCCAGATCAAGGACGTTCAGGGCTTCGGACAGGAGAACCCCGTTGCCAGCAACGATACCGAGGCAGGCCGCAAGCAGAACCGCCGCGTTGAGATCTACATGTATGCAAGCCAGGCTATGATCGATGCTGCCGAGGCAGGAACGCTTCAGTAGTTGAGAGTTTAGTGTTTAGTGTTGATAGTTTAGTGTTTAGAGTTTAGAAACTTTAGAGACTTTTCGTTGAAACTACTAAAACGGATATTGAAATGGTTCAAATGGATAGTGGTGGCATTCTTCGCCTCCACTATCCTTTCTGTTATTGCCTACCGCTTCGTACCCGTCTATTTCACGCCCCTAATGTTTATCCGTTGCGGACAGCAGTTCAGCGCTGGTGAGTCTGTCACGCTGCGTCATCATTGGGTTCCGCTCAAAGACATCTCCCCCTCGCTGCCAGTGGCAGTCATGGCCAGTGAGGACCAGCGTTTCCTTGAACATCATGGCTTCGACTTCAAAGCAATTGAATATGCTGCCCGTCGCAATCGGGAGCATCCGGAGAAACGCAAGCTTGGTGCCAGCACCATCACCCAGCAGACTGCCAAGAACGTCTTTCTGTGGCCTGGCCGTTCGTGGGTTCGCAAAGGCTTCGAGGCCTATTTCACCGTACTTATTGAACTCTTCTGGAGCAAGCAGCGCATCATGGAGGTCTATCTCAACTCCATTGAGATGGGTAATGGCATCTATGGAGCCGATGCCGTGGCCGAGTGGCACTTCCACTGTCAGGCCAGGGACCTGTCGCGCTCTCAGTGTGCCCTCGTCGCCGCCACGCTCCCCAATCCCCGCAGGTTCAATTCCTCCCGTCCCAGCGGCTACATGCTCACCCGTCGTGACCAGATTCTCCACCAGATGAAGTTCCTCGGCAAGTTTCCAGAGTAGGCTGTCTCAGACAGATGTGACCAAGGTTGTGCAAATTGAGCGAAATCTCAAGAAAAAACCCGATTTATTTTGTCTATTGAGGATAATTCATTATCTTTGCCTGCGGAAACATAATTATCACGCCTATGAGCACACAGATGATGACACAGCAGATAGCCGAGTACTTCAAGACGCAGCCCGTCCTGAAGGCATGGCTGTTTGGTTCCTTTGCCCGAGGTGAACAGACGGAGGACAGCGATGTCGATATACTGGTAGAGTTCGACAAGAATGCTCGTGTGAGCCTCATGAAACATGCTGGTATGATTGTTGATTTAGAGCATAGACTCTCTCGCCCAGTTGACTTGGTGGTTGAAGGTACACTTCTGCCCTTTGCCGTTGAGAGCGCGAATAAGGACAAAATTTTGATATATGAGAGAGCCAATTAGAGATAAAGGCCGTCTGGAACACATGGCAGCCGCCATAGACCGTGTGTTGGAGTTTATGACAGACAAGTCATTCGATGACCTGCCTAAGGATAAGATTGAATATTATGGCATTGTCAAAAATATCGAAATTGTGGGCGAAGCCGCTTATAAATTGTCACCACAGTTCAAGGAAGCCCACACCTCCACTCCTTGGAGTGTTATAGAAAAGATGCGCCATGTTCTTGTTCATGACTACTACAAGATTGATGAAGACGAAGTAAAGTACGTCATTGAGGATGACCTGCGTCCACTTCGGAATCAAATAGCTCAATATCTCACAGAAACCAATTGGGAACTGTGGGAACAGAAATAATTGTAAAACGCTAAAAACCGTGATGCCTATGGGCTGAGAAAAATACGATGCGATAGCATCAAGGACATATAGGATGCGCTCGGCTTTGCCGCTTGCTACCGAAGAGACGCAAGAACGTCCGCTTTTGATTCTTGCTATCCGAAATCGGCAAATTTCTAGGATTGTTTCAAGAACTGAAGTAAGCCAAGTGCCTGTGCGCATACCAACAGAGGCAGAATGGGAGTTTGCTGCCTGTTCACAACAGCAGCATGTTCTATTTTCCACGTGTAACGATCTCGAAGTCTGTTCGGATTGGTTTGCTTCTTTCGAGAGTATTGATTATGCAACAAACCCCACAGGTCCATCTAAAGGGAAAAACCATGTTACCAGATCATTTTCAAGAATGGAAAGTAAGTTCTATCGAATTTATGTAGGATTTAGATACTTTCCAAGTAAAAGATACGCTCGTTTAGTCGTTAAGGCAAGGGATGTAGTACGATGAAGGTGTTAGGGGGCAGTTCTAAGTACACACTGGAACCGAACCTACAAAGTCTGTTTCGAAAGCCATCGGTCTCAAGCTCTCAAGACCCCGCGACTACCTTATAGAAAAGCCCCGCTACGGTCGTAAGACTTTCGCGGGGTTCGTAATGAAAGGAGGAGTGGTACCTCCAGGAATCGAACCGGGGACACACGGATTTTCAGTCCGATGCTCTAC